>NZ_LSMM01000037.1:0-53536 GCF_001566815.1 Marinobacter sp. Hex_13 | reverse complement strand
AAACCGCCAAAAGGCGGTTTTTTTTATGTCTGGAGCGGGTGAAGAGAATCGAACTCTCGTATGCAGCTTGGGAAGCTGCCGTTCTACCATTGAACTACACCCGCAAAGGCGAAACGGCAATATAATCAAAAAGTTAAGCCATTTCCAGCATCTCACGCTTTTTTATTTTTTCTTTTATAACTTGTTGATTTTGCTACCGTCCTAAACCGTTTGTGAGATGGATTTTTCCACTCTCTACACCCTCAAAAAAATGCGTCTCCTTATTGCCAAATAGGGCATAATGCCCTATATTAACACTCGAAGGCCGGGCAAATCGCCAAGGTCAAAAACCGGAGTCATCCGATGAGCTTTACCCTTTCTCAGGCCGAACAGGCCATCATCGATCAAGCGATTTCCATTCTGGAATCCAAGATCAACACCGCTGAAAACATCAGCTCTCCTGCATCTGCTGCTCAGTACCTGCGCCTCAACTTCGCAATGCTCGAGCATGAAGTGTTCGCCGTGCTGTGGCTGAACAACAAGCACTCAGTCATCGATCTGGAGGTTATGTTTCGCGGTACCATTGATGCCGCTGCGGTCTACCCCCGCGAAGTCGTGAAGGCTGCTCTGGCGAAAAACGCCTCTGCTGCCATCCTCTGCCACAACCATCCGTCCGGCAGCGTCGAGCCCAGCGAGGCAGACAAAGCCATTACCCGTCGCCTGATTGAGGCTCTGACCTTGGTAGATGTTCGGGTAATTGACCACATGGTCGTGGGCACGGAGGGTTACACCTCATTCGCTGAACGCGGGCTGCTTTAAGCAGCCCACCCCTACCGGGAGAATTGAAATGGAAGAAAGAGCCACTTACGGAGCCAACCCGATCCGGCCCGCTACTCTGCGACCTTTCGCCGAAGGCTGGGAGCAGCCTACTGCTGATGAGATCCGGGCCATATTGACGAAAGCTGGCCTCAGCGGCAGCCAGGCAGCCAGCCTCCTGGGCATTGAGTCAGGGCGGACAGTTCGCCGTTGGACAGGCGGGCAAAGTCCTATTCCCTATACTGCTTGGGCAATTCTGTGCCAGGCAGCTGGCCAGGGCATTATCTGGGCACCGGCAGGCACGGAGATTGAGAGGAAAGTTTCCGGCAGATGACGCTCGGTTAATACATGGCTCTCGGCAACTGAGGAAATGGCTGACAGGCGCCAGGGTAGACGCATGAGATATTAACCCTGCCCGCCGCCGGCAAGAGATCTCCGTTTCAGCCAGCGACAGACGTGTCAGCGATTTGCGGCGGGCTCACGCCCAAACGCGAACGGGGTTATCAGGGGCCGGTATTTCAAACTGTGCCAAGGCCTCCGGCAGCTCGTCGCCCCTGTAGTTGGCGTGATAGCCCGGCACTGGCTGCATGATGGGGTACTGATGCCCTCCTTCGTCTTCAGCTATTTCGCCCGTTGGAGCATGAATAGCTCCTATAATATCCATGGCCCAGCCGACGCCAGCGATAGTCGGGCTCCCGTCAGAGTAAGTCAGCTCGGCCGTCACAAGCGCCTGAAGAAATTGAGCTTCACTTTCAGCCCTCAAATAAAAGTCGCTCATGATGTTAATCCCTCAAGTTCTTCTGCATCCATAGCATGCTTGAATACTTGCAGGCTGGAAATCCAGCCCGATTCGGTGGCGAATAAATCCAGAACATTGAAGGAAGAGAAGGAAAGACCGTTTGGCGCCAGACGAGTCGCACTCGTTCCGTTAATAGCGATAACCACCTGTGAGTCTGGCCTTACAGAAAAGCCCAGCTTATTATCCTCTCCTAGAGAAAGACCTGATGGGCCGCTTACAATTGTACTGCCATCATATGAAGATACATTCACCTCAACGCCGCCAGCCCGGTAGAAAATGCGTCGATTGCCGCCATCGGTAAGCAAAAAAGGTGAGCCCGCCGCGCCCTTCATTACTGGCTTGCATTTAATAAGCGCTGTGAATTCTGATTCTAGAAGCCAGTCTTGGGCACCTTCGGCCCTGGCAACATCTCTTGATCGAGTTGCTGCCCCTCCTGATGTTGGAATATAACTGGTGGGATAGAGTCCTTTTTCAAGCTGAATCACTTGAGCAGTGAAGCTTTTATTCGAGTTCCCTGCGTATTTTACCAGTCCATATCTGTTGCTGGGGCTTCCAGGCACCGATGCGATGGCAGTTAAGATCCATCCCCCATCTCCCAAAGGTTTAAGGTCTATAGTCGGGCCGGCTGTGCCTGTATTCATTAAGGGAACAAAGTCTCCTGATCCATCTCCAGATCCAGACGCGACAACCGGCTCCCCCCCGTCAGCCATTCTGATTACAGCGATCATAACCACAACATCACCTTGTACGAATGGTGTGTGATTCGACGAATCTCTGTAAGCGAATGAGACTACGGTGCCACCTTGGTTGTCGAAAAGAATGCCATTGGAAAGCCATGGAACTGGTCCGTTGGCATCGGAGACATTGTCTTTTGTTGCGTAATCAGATGCTTGCCCATCTGAAACGAATATTTCGTTTGTTCGCTGCTCCTCAATGAGGATCCCAAGGGGCGTCCCGGTTAGTGGGTCGTGATCAAGGCGCGGCTCATCAACAGCAGCTGTCTGCAACACTCCATTTGCATCCCAGTAGGTTGCAGCGCTGGCGCGGGAGAATGTAATTATGTCTTCAAACTTGCGGGTTGCTAAGGTCATTTTATGAGCCCTCTACAACGTAGGATTGGTTAATAAAATCAAGGCGGAGTGAGCCAAGATCACCGTGCAGGGACTGGATTAACGCCAGCACCCTTTCTTCATAACCCGCAAGGGCATCCACCGCTTCCTGTAGGGTTGTGCTGTTTGGGTATTCGCCCTGCTCTACGCCCGTTCCGGTTTGATTCTGGTACAGCTTCAAGGTGCCGCTATCGGACACCCAGAAGTATTCGGTGTCGCTTGTGCCAGCCTTCCCGGCGGCAATGCTTGGATAGATCGTTGCGCCGGTTCCGGCAACGCCGCCAAGCTGGCCCAGCAGCCCCTGCAACTTCCGCATTGCTCGGGTGAAGATCGCCGCCGTCTCAATGTCACCCTGAGCCATTTCTGGGATGCCATCGGAGGTGAAGTCACGCTGAACAGCATAGGCACCTGTCTTGCCAGTGCCGCCGTATGGCGCGGTCAGGGTCAGCTGGGTGTCACTGTCCACGCTGGCCACGTCATAGACCAGACCCACGCCCGCCATAACGAAACTGTCACCCGGCTGAACGTTCGAAAGCCACTGCGTCTCTGTTCCAGAGACAGCCTCGCTGCCGCTCACCACCGTGGCAGTGCCTGCTTTGTATTGCATGCTATGCCGCCCTGTATTGTTGACTTCTATGGAATGTTGAGTGGTCGCAGGACAGAAAACCTACGCGATCTCACCGCCGGTAAAGGGGTTCCCTTCGTTGTTCACAAGTGCCTGGCAGCACCATTTCCCGATTTCTTCCGCGTTCTTGCCGGCGGCAATTGCAGACACATTCACGGAAATTACAGCAAAGCCTTTACACCCTGCTTCATGAGAGTCTTTGTCCTTAAATCCCTGCATGGTGACCACGCTCTGCTCGCTCACCAACTTCTGTTGGACACTGTTTGGAATCCAGTAGCTGGCTTCCATGTTGGTTTGCTTGTCGATAACTGCTTTGATAATACCCATTACATTTCTCCTGATTACATTTGTCTTGGAACTGATAGACGATCTTTTCATTGGATTTGGTGGAGCATTCACCCAAGAGGGTTAAATTTCTACAAAGGCAAAATCAGTGACAAGAATCGCTGCATTGCCCTGGCGGTTAGTGCCAGCGCAATCCAGCTCAGCTCGCAGCTGTGGGTACTCTTCTATGCCTGTACCAGGGGAGTAGAGGCTGGGGGCGAGGAAATCCGAAGCCCTACCGGTGTAGTCAATAGTGAAGGTTTCATCAAACAGATCGTTATCGGTGACCGTAAGAGAATCGCCAGCAATATCGACATCCACAAGATAACGGGCCGGGATAGGGAAGCTGTCGAATGTTGCCGTGTAGCGGAACACCGCGACGTTGCTGTATACCGTGCGTGTTTCTACAGTGCCCAAGTAGTCAACAATAACGCTCACTTCGAGAGTAATTGTTCGCTTTCGCTTTCCGCCTGTGGGGGAATCAGGGCTGTCATACTCCCAAACAGTGGTCCGTTTAATGCTAACGATGCCATCAAAGAAATCGACCGTAGCGACACTGGAAAAAACATCACCAGGACTGTAGCTCCCATTTGAAATGGAATTCTGCCCGATGCCCGCCTTAGCCCTGAATCGATTGATCAGGGTCACATCTTTCCCAAGTTCCGCGATCTCTGGCAGGTGGTGATACATCTCCGCGTTGCCTGGCGAGTCGGATACCACCTCCAATTTAAAGCCTCTAGCGGTCCAATCCGCTACAGCAGAACCGGTTGCCGGTCGCTTGGCTGCCGGGATGTAGGACTGACAAAAAAAGGTGTGGATAAACAGTTTCTTGCCGTTAAAGGAGTCAAGGCCATTGAATACTGTATCAATACCAATCGATAGCTCAGCACCGTCTTTCTTAAAATACTGGTCGCCACCATCGCCAAAATAGAACCCCCCAGCGGAATCGATGTAAGAGGTCCAATTTAACCCGTCGAAGTAACCCATTTTTTCTGGGGTTACGTTAAGCCCCTCGAGCGGGGTTACCGAAATAGGAGTGCCACCAGAAGGTATAATCGCAAAAGTGTCGGCCTGCACGATCATTGAACTACCACCAGCACCGCTGGCCAGCTCGATGCCTGTTACCTTCCCGTTACCGTCCACCTGAAGCACGTATTTCGCCTCAATGCCGTCAATACTGGAGGCTTGCTGGCTGATGCTGGCAGTGTGGCCATCCACGGTGGTGGATAAGGTGGAAATATCGGTAGCCTGAGCGCTGATCGATCCTTCGGCACTGGTTACCCGCGTATCCAAGGAATCCACCGCGCTGGCATTTGCACTAATGCCTGTTTCCGCGTCGGTTAGGTCTGTATCCAGAGAAGTGATGGCCGTGCTGTTCGCACTGATTTCGCCCTCTGCACTGGTCACCCTGGTATCCAGCGAATCAATTGCCCCAGAGTTTGCGGTGACACCAGCTTCCGCATCAGTGAGGCCTGCTTCCAGTTGCGTGATGGCAGTTGCGTTGGCCGTGGTGGCATCTTCGGTATCGGTTACCCGAGTATCGAGTGTCTGGATTGCCGTGGCATTGGTGAGCGTGAGCTGGTCCTGTGTATCAACCCAGGACCCGCCCTCATAAACGTATGGTTTGTTACCTTCGCCCGTGTGAAACCATACCGACCCGTCCGGGATTCCGTAGACCAGAAACTCCTGGTTAATGAAATTCAGGCTGAGGGTTGGCGCCTGAGGGTCATTATTCTCAAGATCCGCAGTGGTTGGCTCTGATGCCTGGCGAAATATCAGTGTGTCAGCCCGAGCCACACTGCTGTATAGAGCAGTAATATCCGAGGCCTGCGCAGCTAGACCGTCCTCGTTGTCATCAACTCGGGTGGAGAGGCCGTCAATCGCCGTCGCATTAGTCGCTGTCTCGCCCTGCAGGTCAGTAACATCGGACTCAAGCTGAGTGACCTGCCCTGCCTGTGCAGAAATATCCCCTTCGTTATCCGTAACACGGGTGTCCAAACCATCGATGGCCGATGTGTTAGTGCTGATCTCGCCCTGGGCACTGCTGACATCGGTTTCCAGATCGGTAATCTGGCTCGTGTGTGTGCTGACTATACCTTCAGCACTGGTAACCCGCGTATCCAGAGTATCGATAGCAGAGCTATTTGCAGAAATATCCCCCTCTGCATCTGTTAGCCCCGTCTCAAGGTTGGTGATGGCGCTGGAAGCGGTTGTGATTTCACCTTCATTGGTGGTTACGCGGGTATCAAGAGCATCGATAGCCGAACTATTCCCAGAGACATCCGTTTGGGTATTGGAAAGGTCGGCCTCTACCTGAGTGATCGCCGTCGCGTTGGCCGAAACTTCTCCTTCTGCATCCGTTACTCGCGTATCCAGGGAATCGATTGCCGAAGCATTTGCGCCAATATCCGCCTCGGCATCACTCAGGCCGGTTTGGAGCGCTGTGACGTCTGAGGCAACAGCGGTAATTCCGCCTTCATTGGCGGTAACCCGAGTGTCCAAACCATCAATGGCTGAACTGTTGGCGGTAACACCGTTTTCCGCGTCGGTAACGTCAGTCTGTAACTGGGTAATCGCGCTGGCGTTGGCGCTGATGTCCCCTTCATTATCCGTAGCACGGCTATCGAGGCCAGTGATCGCGGAGCTGTTGGACGAAATGCCGGTTTCTGCATCCGTTACCCGAGTATCCAAGGCCCCGATTGCCGTGATGTTGCCAGCAATATCTTGCGCATTCTGCGCGAGGTCGGAAGCGTGGTCCGCCAGCTCGGTCGAATGTTGAGCCAAATCCGCAGAGTGCTGGTCCAGCTCATCGGCTTGAGCGGCCACCTGCGTGGTCAACAGGGAAACATCCGCCTCAATCTGGTCAATGTCGGTTTCCAGATCTGGCAGATCCCCGACGGTCAGTTGCTGTGTGAGTACGGCATACTCAGCGGACATATCCCCCTGTCCGAATGCGTCATAGGTCGCAAACCTCAGGTAATATTCCGTGTTGTCCACCAGGCCAGAAATGACAACAGGCCCGCCATAGGCTTGCGCCACTTGATTCGCAGGCCCCGGCGTAAAGCCTGAGGTCTGGCTCAGCCATACCCGTGTTTCTTTGTAATCCAGATCATCAGGCGCGTCATAATCGATCTGCAAAGAACGGAACCCGGCCGACACAATGACTGCATCGGGCAATTCTGGCGCCACGTTCTCCACGGGCAATTTCGCGGCCTGTGCGCTGAGTTGGTTCTGGCGGCCCCGGCAGTACACGCGGCACTCAAACGCACGCCACGCGCCCGCCTGGCCCTGCTCTCGGGCATAGTCTTCGGCGTTCTTCTCGTAGGTGTAGACGAAAGCGGGATCAACCACCCACTCCGTGCGCACCAGAGAGCCATCCGCCCAGACTTCCACCTGGTAGTCCTTGAAGTACAGATCCAGTGAGCCACGAGAGGCACCAAGCTGACCCTCGCTGCCCATTTCCAGCCATTCCGTTACGCTGGTCTTGCGCCACACGAACTTGGCGTCACGGCCACCAAAAACGGCATCATTGCCCTGCTCGAACAACTCAAGCCCGTGGACGTTGGGCACCTCCACCACATCATCCACGTCCTCATCGCCCGGCTCCGCATTCAGCACCTTGGTTGTGGTGATCTCTTGGATCGGGGCATCAGGCACAACATTGCCCGCAAGCGAAACGCCACGGGCGCGGATTTCGTAGGTTTTCCCGTCGCTGGGCACGACAAAGCCCACTTCAGGAGAAGCCGGACCGACTTCAAACCAGCCCGTGTCACCCTTCTCGCGGTATTCCACCACGGCGTACTTGTAGCTGCTCACGCCCGGCGGCTCTATCGCCACCTCAATCGTGGACAGATTGGCATTGGCGCTGCGTGGGGTGTTGGTCAGTTCGGCAATAGTGACCGATGCAGGGTTTTCGGTTTCTTCAGGAATGTCCGGGGTGACCGCGATGGTGCCAGTAAGCTGATGGACCACATAGGCAGACTGCCACACGTTAAGCGGGGTGGGCTGCGGGCTATAAAGCGGGGAAACAATTTCGTTGCTGTACCCTTCATAAAATGAATAAACGCCCGGGAGTGTAGCCCCCATAAAGCCCAAGCCATTGCCTCCACGGGTACCCTGATAACCTGGAACCTCTGCTTCACCATAAAATGCGTGGAAGTTTGATTCCGTCAGGTCGCCGGGAATGGCCGTTTCGCCATCCATGACAAAGTAGAGGGCACCGGGTCCGCCCGGGGCGCCAGTGCCAGGATAGGCGCGCGACCAGCTGTTGGCCTGATAGTAATTCGGCGGGGTTTCCGCATCGCCACCTGATAGATCAATCAGGCCGTTTTCACCAATAGCAAAGCCTCGGCAAATTATAGCGAGGCCGGCACCGGAGTTTCCGCCATCAGAACCGGGGCCAAGGTAAAGCATTCCCTCACCAGGATGAAGCTGCGGTGACCGGATTTTGGAAAGAGCGCCGCCACCGTGCCCGCTGCCGCCCCACAGATAGCCAGGTAACCCCTTCAGCTGACCGTCTGACACCTCCAGTGCCGTCCGCGCAGCACTGACCACCAAGCCTCCAACTGGCTCCAAATCAACAAACGAGCCCGGCAAATCGAAGTCAATAATTTGGATATAAGGGTTCGGGGTGTAGGAGCGGTAATACCAGCGGTAATTCTCAAAATTGCTCGCCTGGGTAATTAACCCGTCAGCTTGCGGCAATGATTCTGCTCGGAGATACCCGGGCAGGCCCTTGTTGTCTGTATCCCACTTAAAGTATTGAGCCTGATAAAACGGGTCTGTAGTGATCTCATCAACACCAGCCCCACCCGGCTGGCCCTGGCCACGACCGTCCAGCGTGCCGTTGTTTTGGAAGTAACCAGCCACACGAAGCTGCACGTTTTTGGTGAGGGTGACGGTAACGCCCCCATCAATGGTCAGATCCTCCGGGCACCAGTAAATGGCCGTGTCGTCGGAAATCGAAGCATGGCCATCCAGGGTAATGTCAGCCGTGATGTGGCGTTCGCCGGCACTCTCCACCACGGCACCAGGGAAGTTGGCCGCGCTGATTTCTGTGCCTTCGCTCTGATACCAGCTCAGCGGCAACGCTGACCCAAACTGGTCCACCGGTAATTCGCTGGCCCGCTGGCTGGAGCCAAACAGGTCAACCGTTACCTTGCCGGTCTGCCAGTCCACTTTGACTTGCTGAACCTCGAAGTTACGGTTCAGGGTCACGTCCACCTGATCGGTGCTGTAGTCCTTAATGCCGCCCAGATTCACGCGGACAATATCGCCCACTTCCAGCACGTTGTTTTCGGGGGAAAGGTCTAGCGACAGGCGAAGCGGTGGCCCTGCGTATCGATCCCGCAAGCTGTCCAGAATGTTCTTGATGGTCGTGTAGGTGTGGCGCTCGGCACTCAGGGCACGGAATTCAATCTCAAGGGTTTCCGATTGACCGTTACGCTCGATAGAGCCCGAATCCAGCAGCCGGTTTACGCGGGTGTAAGCCTCTTTGCGTTGGTTCCAGTTCCAGTAGACCAGAATGTCGTTGATCATCCCGCCCATGTCATGGGTCAGGGTTGCCGGGGACAGAACATGATCCTCGTTCAGCTCGCGAACGTAGCCGCTCTGCGAAGGGATCAGCGTCATCCGGCGCAGACCAATCTGGCCATCCGAGTAGATAGGCGCGTAACAGCCCATCATGCGGAAAATCTGCTCTTCGATGAACTTTTTACCGCTCTCCTTCTCTACCCCAGATACCAAGGCAGAAAGCCCGTCATCGAAGCTATCCAGATCCCACAGGTCCGCCCCAATGTTCAGGTACTCGGACGTGCGGATAAACTCAGCACCAACGCCCATGTGCCAGTGATCTGGCAGGTATTCGCCGGGATAGCCGTAAATTGAGCCAGTCAGCAGCGCATAGGCCAGCATCGGCGCTGGCATGTCCAAGTAGACGTATTCTGTGACCTTGGGCGCGTTGTCGCGCTTTTCGTCTGGATCTACCTCAATAGTCAGCGGCGTGGTGCCCAGAACGCCACGGGTCACCTGCTTCAGCGTGTTGGTGCTTTCGTCCACTTCCTCCGCCATGGCGATTTCAAAGGCGTCATTTTCACCCTCCAGTCGCACCAGGCAGATGCTTTTACCGCTGGCCAGCGTCCGCCCGGACGGGCTCACAGGCTGCTTGACCAGCTGCAGGCCATTGACGGAATACAGCTCAATTTCAGTGGCGCCAGCCTCCAGGGTCTTGCTGAGCGTGGTTTCCTTCAGGACGAAGATGTCATCACGCATCTGCCGCTGGATGTCAGCGCACTTGAAGGTGTATTCCAGCTCCTTGTAAGAGGCACCCTGGATCAGTTGCGTCTGCACCAGGGCGAAAGACGACCACGGGATGCCCAAGAAACCCGCGTAATAACGCACACGCTTTCCACGCAAGCCTTTGTCGTCGTTCAGCTTGGCCTGCTGCAGCTCGGTCAGACCCTCATCCGCAATGCGAACGGTCATCGAGCCGATTTTGCTGTTGGCCTTGTCCGGGTCCAGCTTCTGGCTGGTGCTGTCCACGCGGGTCAGCACGCCATCGGTCACATTGGCGCCGGCAAGCCCATCCACCTCATGGCTGGTGAAGTAGTGATAATCCCCGTCGCCAAAGTCGAACTCGATAACAAAACGCGGCTCACGCACATCACCATTATTCAGCGTGCCAAAGGCGCTGTTATGCGTTCTCATCGAATACCTTCACTTGCCATGAGTAGGAGTAGAAACCGGCGGAGTTAACCAGGCGCTTGCTGGGGTTGCCGCGCAATCTGTAGCTGACCGGGGCCACTGGGCTGCCTGGATCGCCCATTAGGTCCATGGTGAAGGGCTCACCAGCTGCAACGGACATAACGAACTCACGCAGCTGGGCAAGCAGCGTCACATCATTAATGGCCACCGTGCTGAAGCTGTCCCGCTCCTCGATGCGGTAGAAGGTGGTGAAGTCCTTGCCAGACAGCGTGGTGAGCGTGTTTTCCTCACGATTGAAGCTTGGAGAAACCCCCTCAATGCCCACTTCCAGCTCATAGGGCTGGCCGGCAGTATGCCCAGCAACAAGGCCGCGCTTTGCCGTGTAGATGATTACTGCCATGTTTTCTCCAGGCATAAAAAAACCCGCCGTAGCGGGTTTCTTGGGGTTGAGTCTGTTACTGGGCGTCTAATTCCGTGAAAAACTTGGCGCAATACGGGGTTGCTAGGGTGAGACTTGAATCCTCTCGGAGTTGAGATAGCAAGTTATCATCCCCCGACAAAACCAACTCTGGCTCTCCTGATGCACCCTGCCTTAACTCTGCATAGCCGCCATCAGAAAAATAAAAAACGCCATCCTTATGCTTGGCCTTGCCTGTAGCCTCTTTATGGCCCGAAGAGTGGCAGATCACCGCTGTGCCGCCGGCATCCACCTGCATGGTCATCACGAATGGTCCCATCCCGCCCGTCCAGGTTCCCACAGCGTAGGCGGGAACCTGTTTTGCCTGAGCGTGAATGTATTTACTTGCGTCCGGCATTTCCCAAGATAATTTGCATGCGGTAAGTGCTGGCGCAATCAGGAAAACCAGCATTCCGAGCGGGACACTATTGGTAAACCGAATCATCGGTAATCTTCAACTTATCGTTATAGAATTTTACGAGCAGCTGACGAAGCTGAATCGCTCCGTCCCGGTCATAGTATTGTGGCCTCGCCTTATCTCCACATCCCATTGACATGCAAGGAGTTATCACCAAAAGCTGTTTATCAGGTGAACCGCTGAAAATTGAAAAATTATTGCGCATTCCTGGCTGGCCCCACTCTGATCCTATTTTTTTATCCAGCATGTCGCCGCGCTGCTTTGCCAAATCCGACCATTCAAGGTACTTATCAATCAATTTTGTGTACGCAGCGATTTTATCCTTGGAAAACATTACCTTTTGGAAATAGCTATCACTAGGCCTGTACGAATCCATCCAAACAGTTAAGACATCTTCGCCGCCGACCACGCCTTGTACCGCAATCTGCGTATGCCTCTCGGAATACTGATTGCTGATGCTGTTGTAATCCATTGCCGGCAATTTTTCATTTACCGATATGGCCCCGGGCTTCAACCCACCGCACGCAGCAAGCAACAAGGCCAGAATGGCTGAAATTATAATCCGCATGATTCCCTCCGTTATTTCGGAATCATACTAACCGGTGCTCAGTTTCCGGCCAACTCCCTCCCTTGGCGGCTGGATCTGTTGATCAGAACGTAATCAAGATCGTTAATCCTCTCCCCCAACTTCCCAACCAGAGCATCTGTAAGGCTATCCTCATCCAGACCAGTTACCGGGCCTTGAAAGTTGATGGTCACCCCGCTTCCTCCTCCGCTGCCATCCAGCTGCACCGGAGCCGGAGCAGCGGGAACGGTCTGCACACCACCGGAGATACCCCCGCCACCACCGCCACCCGCCGAACCGCCACTGCCGAACTGGGCTGACTTGATAGCCTGGAGGCGCGCGCCACCGGCAATGATGGCTGCGGCAGCTGCGGCCGCGCCCAAGGCCGGGCCAACATATGGAATGCCAACCATAGAGTCGTATGCTTTTTGCGCAGAAGCCGGGATGCTAACGAGGGTCTGAGCAATTGCTGCTGCTTTCCCGATTTCAAACATCTTCCGGTTCTCACTGGACATCATCCCAGTGATTTCCGACAGACCCGACGCCGCCAGGCTTGCCTGTGCAATCCATCGGGCCCTGTCCATGCCCTCCATGGCATCATTGAATCGGCTATTTTCCTGCTCTATAGCAGCATTCCAGCGAGCCTGATTCTCAAAGTCAGCCTCTCGAGCATTCTCTAGAATCTGGAGCCGGCTTTCATGATGAAGACGGAGCAGATCCTCTTCAGTCATGTACTGCTCAATGAGCTGTTCACCGCGATCAAGCCTTTCCGAGCGCTCTCTTTCTATCTCGGCGATGATTTCAGCGGCTGCACGCCGGGATTCAAGATTGGCCTCGATGGCTTCCTTTTCAGCACCATAGGCATCGATAGTCGCGTATGCCGCCATAGCCGCTGCAAGTTGACTCTGGTTGGCCCCGTCAATCTTCAGCTTGTATAGATCCGCCTGGGTGGCGGTCATGCCCAGGGTCTGGGCTTCAAGGTTCAGGGCGTCGATGCGCTTCTGGATGGCGTCGGTGCCGCCGGAATCGCTTCCCAGATCATTCCCGCCACTCATTTCATCCAAGATTTCGGATGCGTACCTGGCGGACTTGGCTGCATCCGTGAATGTACTGGCTGCGGTGCCGCCAAGGCTGCTCAAGACTCGCTCGAAGCTCAGCGCCTTCGTTTCGGCTTTGTCCATTTCGACCACGAAACGGCGCAATCCGTCCGCCACTTCCGGGCTTAATCCATTAGCCTCTGCGAACTCGTTCACCAGCGGCAGAAGGCTCTCGCCCTCTTCGCGGGCTGCCATCATTTCGGCGGAGAATTCTCGAAGTGACGCTATATTTTCACGGTTCCCTTCACGGTCGAACAGCTCAAAATCCAGCGAATCCTGAGCGGCGACTTGCAGGTCATAAAATGCCGCCTCCACCGCCTGCGCCGCAACGCGCTGCTGTTCCGCCCACTCAATGCGCAGCCCTTCGCGCTGGACCTCGTTCAGCTCCCTGTACTTGGTGACCATCATGGCGAGGGACGGAGCCGTCTGGTCCAGCTCCCGGCGGAATTGCGCAACCGCCTTGGAGGCGTCGTCCGTGCCACTACCGAATACCCCGATGGCTGCCGAAGCTGCTGCGAGGCCGCTGACGATAAGGCCGACAGGATTGGCACGGGTGGCTGCGTTGAATGCAACCATGGCGACTGTGGCGCCTTTCACTGCGAGGGTGTAGCCCGCATACCCGCCTGCTGCTGCCGCAATGACTTGGACTGCCCCGGCCAGATTCTCCAGGTTGGCGGCCTGCTCGGCGCTGAGGTCGTTGGCCTCGGCAAACTGGGGAAGCATGCCGTTGTAAACGCTGATTACCCCTGTGGCGGTGTCGATAAGCGACTCAAGTGCGCCGCCCACGCCGCCGTCTCCAAGCTGCAGGACTGCCTCAGCAGACGCGCTGCCAAACGCCTTCATCGAGCCGGCCAGGCCGCCGCCCAAGATAGAGGCCATTTTACTGGCCGCGCCTTCAGCACCGGACAGCGTGGTGGTCAGCTCAGATACCCGCTCACTGGAGCCAAGCAGCACTTGAGCCGCCGCGCCGGCCTCAGAGCCAAAAATCTTGAAGGCGTCGGCTGTGGAGATATTCGCCTCAGCCAGACGATCAATGACCGGCTGCAATCCCTGCGTGGTAATGTCCACTTGCTCAAGGCTAACGCCGTATGACTCAAGCGCCGCAGCTGCCTGGGGCGTTAAGTTGGAAAGCTGGCGGATGAACCCCACGAAACCGGTGCCGGCGCGGGATGCCTGAATGCCCGAGTCGGACAAGGCGCCGATGGCTGCCGCCGTTTGCTCAATCGAAACGCCTGCGGTCGTGGCAATTGGCGCTGCAAAGGACAGAGCCTGCCCGAGCTGCATTACGTCCGTGTTCGCACTTGCGGCAGTGGCCGCCAGTACGTCATTAACCCGCCCCAGCTCTGTCGCCTCAAGCCGGAAGCCTGACAGCGCGTTGGAAGCAAGGTCGGCAGCGGAGCCCAAGTCCATGCCAGCCGCCGCCGCAAGCTCCAGGATGCCCGGCGTGGCAGACATGACCTCGTTAACCTCGAAGCCCGCCTGTGCCAGAAACTTCTGAGCCTCGGCAGACTGCTGAGCAGAGAAAACGCTCGTTGCGCCAAGCGTTCGGGCCTGATCCTCCAGTGCCGCCATCTGCTCGGCAGTGGCGCCAGATACGGATTGAACGCCGCGCATGGCTTGGTCGAATGAGGCTAGGTCTCCGACGATCTTGCGCAGTGCAGCAGAGCCTGCCACGGCAGCAATTGCAGCGCCCATGGCCCTGAATCCGCCGGACATCTGGTCAGTTGCACGGGTCGTTTTCCCCTCTGTGCGCTCAGCCTGACGGCCAATCTTATCCAGAGAGCTCGCGCCCCGATCAACATCAGTACTATCAACCGCCAGTACCAGTCTTGCCGTTTCGGTCATGCCAGGCCTTCGCTCTGATTTGATCCAGACGACGCAGCACGTCCACTTCCCAGGGGATGAGGTGGATCTGCTTCAGTGCTGCCCAGTGGTGGATCTCGGTGAAAGTGCAATCGCCCAGCTGACAGAACCACCCCCAGAGGTACTCCATACCTTCCGGGGGGGACTCAATCTTCAGGCTCTTGGGTTTCTTGCCGGTTTGCTTCCAGACCTGCTCCAGTCGTTCTCGCTGACTGGTGCCGGTCTTGGCGTCGGGTAAGTCGAGGGCTATTTGCCCTTCCGCCCAGTCGTAGAGTCGCTGGACGGTTTCGTGAAAAAACGGGCATCGTTGGAGGCGTAGCGGTCAATCATGTCCCGCAGTTGGGGCGCATTACGCAACAGATTCTGCACGTTTTCCGGGGTGCATTCCTCGTCAAAGGACCAGTCGGCCACCAGGGCAGCCGCGAGAATCACTGTGCGATCTTCTGCTTTCACCTCGCCCTTGCCCGCGATGGCCGCAAACTCGTCCCGATAGGCCTCTGCCTTGGCCTTCTGGAAGTCATCGGACCACTGGGATCGGATCACCAGGAAGTGCTCGGTTTCTTTTCCTTCCGGGGTGCGCAAGGGCACCTTGATGCCCTTGTTTGCCTTATCCCGGGTAAAAAACGCATCCATTCCTACCATTACGCGGCACCTTTCGTGATTACAATTTGGCTCTCTTCGGTTGCGTCATAGAGCGCCATCAGGTCCATGGAGATGGTCACTTCACCTTCGCCGCTCACGTCCGGCTGGCCGCTGTTGTACTTGATGCGCGGCAGCGTGAATGCGTAGGCGTTGGCGCCATCACTCAGGGTGAATTCCAGGCTGGATTCCGTCTCATTGAGGAATTTCTCGTAGAGCGCTTCGGACTCGAACCAGGCCGTGACTGAGCCAGACAGATTCGAGCGGGCGATGCTGACGCATTCGGCGGTATCAGATCCGACCACGAACAACGGAGTCAGACCGTTTTCCAGCGTCAGGGACAGCTCGGTGATGATCGCAATAGCTGCACCACCTTCCTCGATGGTTCCGGAGAAGCTGTCGAACGGGCTGGATGTGGTCCCCGCATCGTAGGTGGCGCCAGCGATAGCGGTCTGGGCAGGGTCATCCATGGAACGACCAACCAACCCGAAGTTGCTGGTGATGATTGCGTTCGGCGATACCGTCAGGTTCCAGGTATTGAACTCGCAGCCCTTGTAGCGCAGGTACTGGCCAATATCCGCAAAGTGGCGCTCGATGGTGAACGGCCGGCGGACAACGCCAGCTTTCAGCTCATCCGTGCCGGCGCTCGGGGTATCTTCTTCCCAGGTGCCACAGAGCACCGCCTCCAGCATGGTGTCGAAGGCGCCGCCAAAGGACAGCTCGCAGCTAATATCGCCGCCGATCTGTTTGTTGCCGTGGCGCATGTCCGCAATCTGCCGGTCTGCACGCAGCTCCTGAGACTGGATGGTCTCTTTGGTCAGAGCCAGCGTGGTACCGGTTTGGCGAATCGGCGTAAAAGCGGGAGTTGCGGGAGTGGTACCAGCAACAGTTTCGGCCACCAGGGCCATAGAGTGGCGAGAGCCATTTGCAGGGCAGCCCATAGGGAACCTCCAGTCGGGACATACAAAAAAGCCCGCTCAATGGCGGGCCGTGGGGTTTAAGCAGTCGCCCGGCTGACCCAGGCGCTGTAATAAATCGTCATTGTCGTTCGGGACCAGTTCTGTACTTGGCGCGGCTGTTCATAGCCGCAGGAGCGAATCAGGACTTTCAGCGGGTCCCAGACCAGGTATTCCTGAGCAACGAAATCAAGGCTCAGGGTTTCACTCAGTGCCGGGGCATCGAAGCGCTGGCCTGCTTTGTAACGGCGAGCAATCTTGTCAGCCAGGCCAATCGCGGCCTGATCACCGGAATCCAAAGGGTAGTTCAGGTCGATCTGAAGGAATCCGTCATGCCGGTCCATGCCTTCATCACCCAAGGTGGAAACACCGGGCTGGGCCGGCACCACGAAAAGGCCTGCCCAAGGGTCTGTGCCCGGTGAATGCTTTTTATTGGGATAGGCTGTATCAAGACCGAAGTCACCATCAATCCAGCTGAGCACCAGGGCATTGCGGATGTCGAGGAATCTCATATGCGGTTTTTCCTCGCGGCGTTATCAACGATTTTCTGGTACTCGGATACAGTACGGCGAACCATGCCGTGTGGGGCCTGGTCCGACCATCCATCAAACTCAAGCCGGCTGGCATACGGCAGGTTGTTGGAGATGAAGGACACCCGCCCTCCCCTCAATGCCCTCACCACTGACTGCATTTCCTCGATTGAGGGCTGAGCCCCAAGCCGGTCAATTTCACCGGTGATCGCAGAACCAACACTGGTCTGCCAGTTTCCACGGAATCGACCTGAATCCACCGGCGACCGAATAATCACCAGGGTCATGACCTCAATTTCCACCTGTGTAGCAGTCTTGTTCAGAGCTTCAGATGCCCTTTCTACGAAACCGCTTACATCAGTCAGGAAGCTCATGCGTCTCTCAGCTGGACGGTCCAAGTAGCTTTTGCTGGGTCTTGCCAGACATTCATCACCCGCTTGCCGGTGATGTCGTCACCAATCTCCGGGGTCGTATCGAGCTCGTTCTGGAGCACTGTTAGCTCTTCATCCGTGGCCAGAATGTGCTGATTGTCCACCTGCTCAGTCTTGAACCCACCGAACACGCCGCGGCTGTCGAAGGTCTCGGTGGTTTTGGTCTCATCACCAGTGATCGGGTCGTAATTGGTACCGGTTACCCGGGTCAAGGTGAAAGCCCGCACAGCATCGGCCAGATCAGTATCGAAGGCCTCGGCCATGTCGGACTGCACATCCTCACGGATACCCATTACAGCCTCTTCAGGATCTGAACGGCGCCACGCTTGGCAATCCAGGGCGCCAGCAGTGAATCAACGAACTTCATGGCTCCGGATTGCGGCACCGATCCATCCTGGAACTCGGTTTCAGTCTCCACCGTGTCAGCTTTGACTTTCTTCCGCTTCACAGCAGCTGCAGAATCAGCAAACAGGCTGCCGGCTGCCGATTCCTTGGCCAGCACAGCACCCGCATGCGTCACCGCTTCTGGCTGCTCTTCCCAGGTCTTGAACCGATACGTGTTCAAGTAGGTATTGGCCTGGTACACAGCAGCATCCTTGTCCGCACCATCTTCCCAGCCAGAGCCGAGAATGGTATCGACATCAGAAACAGTGACGTATTCGATCATTGCGCAGGCTCTTCCAGCTTTTTGCGGATGTTTTCGGTTTTCATCGCCGGGTGAGGATTCTTGCCGAAGCGTTCTTTGTACTCGGCCGCCAGCTGCTCGCGCTCGTCAGTCTGTGCATTCTCGACGCTACCGCCTGCACCACCTTCGTGGCTGGCGTTATCGCCACCATCGGATTCGCCCGCAACACCGGCATCTGCACCACCCGTCTGTTCAGATTCCGTACTGGCTTCGCCGGGCTCAACGTTTCTGGTGTCAGGTTGATCCTTATCGCCGTCCCCTTCCTCGGAGCCAGCGGCGGCTGCTTGCATAACTGCCAGAACTGCCTCGATGAGAGCATCACGCTCTTCGTCAGGCAGCTCGTTCCATTGCTGTAATGTCAGCTCGGAATTCTCGAAGGCTGATCGGACGAGATCGCCCAGCAGCACCGTCTGGCCTTCGATCTCATAGGAAGACTCGAAGCTGTCACTCCCAACAAGGATTTCGGGCTTTTCTTCAGGCACCTGCGGCTCTTCCCGCGCCATACGGCGCAGGCGATTAAATGCGGCCAGTCCCATAGGTATATCTCCTGTTCGGTAGAACTGGGTGCCCGAAGGCACCCAGCAGTTCAGGTTTAAGCGTTGGTGATAAGGCCAGCGATACGAACCATTTTGCGGTTGTAAACGCGATCCCAGTTACCGGCGGCTTCCAGCTCAGCGTTAGTCGGCGCAGCGCCGGCAACAGAGCTGTTGGTGAACTTGATGCCACGGGGATGCAGCAGGAAGTGACGACGGGTGATCAGGTAATCGACACCCGCCAGGGAATCCCGGTCATTCTCAGTCGGAGTCTTCGGGCGGCCCTCGCCGTAACCGATGGCACCGTTACCGAACAAGTAACTGGTGTACTTAAAGCCAGAGGTGCCGCCAGCAACCCGCTTGCACGTGTCGTCAACGATCACACGCTTGCCCTGGAAGGTAGCGATCTGGCCTTTCGCTTCGTCATCCGGGATGAACTCGATCAAGCCAAGCTTTTTCATCCGGTTGTAGATGACGGAGTGAACACCGACGCCAACCACGGAGTTGATGGCATCGCCGAAGGTGGCTTCAGCATCAATGAAGGCCTCACCACTGAACAGGTTGGCCTCTGCTGCGTTGTTGCCATCAGCAATACCAATATCCAGCACCATGTCACTGCCATCATTCGCCACGTTATCAGCGAACACACCCTGCAGAGAGGAGATCATCACGCTCTGCTGCTTGCGGACCCAGTAATTAGCAACCAGGTCAGCGGCACCACGGATCGGGTCGTCGCCGGCCAGGGAGGCAGCAAGGTCATTCACTGCCCAGGCCTTACCACGCATATGCAAGACAGCCTTGTCTTGGCCAGCAGTGATTTTTGCCGGGTCCAGCGCGTCGCTATCAGAGAGAATTTCATCGTCACCTTCCAGATCATTCCAGAAAGGCATATTGATGGAGCTGCCGCCAGCTTCAGCCAGACGGTTCAGCTCTGCATCATTGGAAACGATGCCACCCATCCGCATGCGGGTCAGTTCAACGGTGCGCTGCCACACATACGGGTTAAACACTTCCGGGACGATTACGTCCGCGATCTTTGTATCAGCCATTTCAAATACCTTTTGAGTCGATGGTTTCTAAGGGGTCGGCGCAGCCGTGGTTGCGGTCGGCAGCGCAGCCACCGACCCGATAGGAGTTTTACGCTCCAGCTTCAGCCTTCATTCGTTCAGCCTTGGCCGGATCTTCGCGGATGATCCGCGCTTGTTCTGTCAGGTTCATGGAATCGGATTTCCAAGGGTTGGTTTTGCCACCCTGGTTGCCGTTATTGCCTCGCAGATCCGCACCACTCGGGCGCGGGAACAGATAGGAGTGAGTTTCGCGGAGACTTTCAGTGGCCCATTCTTCAAAAGTGAGCGCCCCTTTCTTGCCGGTCACGATTTCGCCTTTTTCATCGCGAAGAACGGGCTCGCCTTCTTCGAGCTTCCACTGGGACTTGGCCAGCATCTTCACCACGTCCAGGGATTCAGGGATCACCCCAGCTTTCGTGGCGGCAGCCATGGCGCGATTGTCGATCAGCTCTTTGCTGAGCTCGGAATTCAATTTGTCTCGCTCAGTGGTCAACTCATCAATCTGGCTCTGGAGTGCTGCCTCAGATGATTTCCGGTCAGCCTCCCAGCGCTCTTTATGCTTCTCCAGCAGCTTTTCCGTGTTGCCTTCGGCAGCCAGGCGGGCCAGTTCGTCATTCTCCAGCCGGTCCATCATGGCTTTGACATCTTCCGGCGTGCGGTCACCAAAGGCGCCCTTCAGGCTTTCAACGGTGCCTTCCAGCTTCTTGCGGCTGGCGCGCTCCGTCTTGAGCTCATCCAGCACCTGTTGCTTGTTGGATTCCAGGCCATTTCGATCCTTCTTGATCTCATCGATGACCTTCTGCCGCTCGCCTTCGTCAACGATGAGGGCCTCAAGCATTTTGATAAGTTCGTCCATTACTCACTCCCGGGCGCAGCCCGTTATCAGTTCGCCGGCGCTGCCGGCAGGCATAAAAAAACCCGCCGGAGCGGGTTGGTTGGATGACCGGCGCTGCCGGTCTATTTGAGGTTTCCGAGGCGAATCTGCAGCTCCATCGAGAACTGCCAATGAAACGACGCCAAAAACAGATTTTGTGCGGTGCCGACCCCGGCCTGTATCAGGACGAAGTTTTGCCACCAGATAAGGAAATCGGGGTCACATGGCTGAATTTTCATGCCGCCATGCTACCGAACACCTCCTTAAAGGTCTCTGAGTCACGTGCCTCAAGCTCTGCAATGGTGTATTGCCGGCCTATTGGGTCAACGAACCGGTCAATGCTGTATTCGCCTTTCTTGTAGAGCTGGTACCGGGTATCGCCAAGCCATTCTCTCTGGAAGTTGGCCGGCTGCCTGGCAAACCAGTCAGGGTACCGGGTCTTCGCAGATACCCGGCCAACCATATCCTTGCTGCGCTGGCTTTTCGGTATCTGCCCAATCGGCTTGAAGGCCCGAACATAAGGCCTCTCGCCCATGATGTCAGCGGCAAGGCTCGGAATCTGTACCGTGCGGCAATTCGGGTGGTATGGCGGCCTTGGGTGAGCTGTCCCAACCTTGTGCCGGCGGCCATCTATGCTGGCGCAGTACTTGCTGGTCCGGCCATCCAGAGTGGCTACATCAACCACCTCATCCACCCCGGTGGCTTCCCAGGTCTCAGCATAAGCCGTATTGCTGACGTGGTTTACGCCAGTGCGCACCACCCGCTCAGCTGCAATCCGGGTTGTCTGGAATATGCCGTCACGGTACCGAAGGGCCTTTGTGCCCCGAAGCCCGCGAACGATTTGGCCATTGGTTTCGCCTTGAGCAATACCCTGACGAATCCGCGAATAAACCTGTTTTCTGGTCCGCTCAGGGATTTCCTCAAGCATCTCCGTGACCAGCTGGCCCATGGCTGGCCGCTCCATGGCTGCGGCGTAAGCCACGCCGGCACCCGGCGCAGCGGCAATCGGGTTCTCCAGTACCGACTGCAGCAACCGGTGCGCATAGCTGGTTTCGTTATCGGCCAGGTCTTTCAGCCCGGTCAACACCTCTTCGTTGAGCTGCTTGCCGAGCTTTTCAGCCCAACCATTGATCACTGATCGAATGCCCTTGAGCCTAGCTGTGGTGTACTTGCCGGCGGCAAATGCCTTCATCTCGGCCGGCGTTAATTCCTCCAACCTATCCGCCACATCCCTGGCTAGATCACTGCCAAGGCGATTCACGATAGCTATGGCTTTATTGGCTTGCCCTGTGGAAAGCCGGTGCAGATATGCCATGTGCCGGGTAATGGCTTCCACCATCCGCTCTTGCGCAATACGCTGAGTTTCTTTGGTGGTTGCCATTACTCGTTTCGGTCGTCTACCAGCGGATCGTCGCCTTCATCGTCTGGGGCAGTGCCAGTCTCGCGCAGCGCCTCCAGCTTTTCATCAGGCAGATCCGTAAGCTGTGCTTTCCGCAATACCTCGAACAGCACTTTGCGGGGCACTTCGCCGGCCATCACCATGTTCGCAACGATCTGCATCATGGCCGAGTCCACGTCCTCACGGCTGAATTTCGGCTCAACACTGAATTCCACCTGGTCCGGATTCAATCCCTGCCAGGTAGCAATGTATTTGAGTACCTGCTCGATACCCTCAGCGGCAGTTACGACGACGCTGTAGAGACTGGTGTGCTGGTCATCCTGGCGTGCCTTGCGAGCATCGCCGGACTCGACACCCTGGACATCGATCACGCGAGCGCCTGATTCAGCAGCTGAATTTCTCTGTGCTTCCATGGCCTTGCGTGTGGCCTCGATGCCAGCACCCTGGAATTCCAGATAGTCTGCCTTTCCATCTGTTGGAAGCATCCAGGCAGCCATTGGGCCGGTTACCCGCAACTCGGAATCATCATCAAGGCCAGAAACCCAAGGCTGGGGATGAGCCGTGTAATGCAGCGCAGTGTAGTAATCCGCGCTGAGCTGGTAATACTTCAGTGCCGCTTTGGCCATGGTCAGCAGCGGTATTTCATCGCAATCAGCACTGTTGTCGGTGGACCCAACGAATACCAGAGGAATGAACTTCAGTGCCTCGCTGGCCTCTCCGGCCTGTCGCCCCGGATATTGCTCATCCTCAATGGCTTGGCCCTGACCATCCAGAAGACGGACCCGATACTGGCCGTCATTCAAGTCCAAAACTCGGTAGGCGTCTTCAGCGTCATGTGAAAATTCATCGATTTGGCTCTTGGGGCGAGCCTCCTTCAGCACGACCAGAGAAAGATCTCTGCGCCCGCCAACAGCCGTTTCCTTCCAGTTGATGGCTGATTCTGCCGTGTATGCACTGACGTAGGGCTTGCCGTCACCGTCAAAGTTGGCCACCAGAGGTTTGCGCCCTTTCGTAAGGGTTGCCGATACAGTCCGAAGGAAAAGCTGCTTTAGGCTGAACCCGTCAGCCGTCGCCTCACTCTCAAGGCTCGCCATCGCTGCCGGCAGCTTGATAGTCGGCTCTTGACGCCCCACCAGGCCCATCATCGTGCGAAGGCTATCTTTTACCCACAATGGGTACTCGGCACGCTCTTTGTAGCCCGCATAAAGCGATTGAGCCTCAGCCGGTGTCATCTCTGAATCTTCAGTGCGAGCCAAGCACTCAGCTTCAATCTGCCCCGCTGTCTTTGGCAGCCGCCCTGTGCCAGCCCGCTTAATTGCCCACTCGCCCTGGAGGGACTCTTCCATCAGCGACCAGTCTTCCGAGTGATTTTCATACTCGTCGTGGTGATTGGTTACTGGCATTAAGCGAGTCCTCGGATTCGGCGGGCTTTGCCGGCCTTGCGTTTGTTCATCACGCGGTAGCGGAGTGAGTCATAATCGTGATCTTCCGCATCGGTGTTGATGTCATCGGGGTTCTTCTCACTGCGCGGCAGCACCGGCAGGTGGGAGATAATCTTTCTGCAGTGGTCCATGAAATAGAGGCCGGGATCCTCCGGCTGATCTTTGGCGGCCTCCTTGAGGCGCGTGCGCATCAGCTCCAACCCGTTCACCCGGGAACCAGGGCTTTTATCGGATTCGGTCCACTTCACGCCAGACTTGGCCATCTTGGCGGCCACGCTGTCGCTGTCCGATTCGTTTACGTTACTGATCTGGTTATCAGCAGGGCCTGGCTTGGGCTTTTTGGCTACCCATGCCCCCTTTTCAAGCGATTCCTCACGCTCATTGATGCCGGCGGCGATCTCTTTGGCCGACAGCTTCAGGCCTTCATTCGGCCCTTTGGCGCCATACCATTCGTGGCAAACGATGATTGAGCCCCGCGGTGGGCAGAACTTGCTACCATCCGGCAGGGTCGCCTCGGTACCATCTGCCTCTGCATGCCAGAGCACTGAGAACGGGTGCGTTGAGCCCCAGTCAAAGGACCGGTCAACATGCCAGCTGGCCGGAACCTTGAACCTTGGCTTAACGTGCCGCGACTCATTCCAGACATCATCGAACGCACCACCGGAAACAATGTTCCAGTCGCCGTCCTTCATTGCCTTCACGAGTGCCGGGTTACCCAAGCCCTCCAGGCGGTCGATGTAATCCGGATCGTTCTCGAGAAGCGACGGGTTATCGTCCAGCTTCGCGGGAATGTACTGGCGAAGCATGCCGCCCTCGGATTTGCTAACCCGGTGAATCGCCAGTGGCTTGTCCGCATCCACAAAAGCGGTTTTTACCCAGTTGTGACCAACGCCACCGGGGTTAGAGCCGGAAATCGCCCGGGGAAACAGGCCTTTCATTTCCGGGGGCACGTCCAAAGTGCCCAGTCGTAACCGCCCCCGCAGATACCGGTAAATCGATTCGGTGAAGTGGGTCAGCTCGTCCATCAGCAGGACGTGTATTTCAGCCCCCTGATACTTGAACTTGTCCTTCTCGTGCTGGCAGTGGCACAGAAAGATGTGCGAACCATTCCAGAACTTGATGAAGTGCTTCGAGCCGTTGTACTTGGCAAAGCCAGCATCGAACCAGGGCGCCAGCAGCTCGAAGAAGCCACCAGGGCCATGCAGATGGTTCTTTTCCAGGTCATCCGAAAGGCGCCGGAACAGGTAAACCTGTAACCCCGGCACCGTTGCGCACCAGATAATGGCCGCAACACGCATCAGGTGGCTTTTACCGCCCCCTGCCGCTCCGCCATACAGTATCTCTGTGGCGAGCGAATCAAATGCCACGCCCTGTCGATCATGGAGTTCCAGATCCAGGGCGCCATCGGGCATTATTTTCTCGTCAGGTTAATCACCGGCGTCAGCCTTCCGTCCGGATTGTTGTGTTCCAGCACTCGCTTATTGCTATAGGCGTCACCCGCCTCTTTGGCTGCCTGCTCCAGAAGATCCTTAGCCAGCACCATGTTCCCCATGGTTTCGGCCTTCTCTGCCATCCGCTGAAGGGTCCGCAGCCGAACCGCCTTATGGCTGATCGCGATACCGCTGGTGTCCTCGAGAAACGCCTCCCGGGTGTCCTCGAAGACCTGTTTGTACTTCTTCGCCAGGTTCCTGCCGGCGTACTTGGTTGGGTCGTATCCCTCAACCACTTGGCGCGACAATTCCACCTGATACTCTTCCCTGACCGCCTTCGCGACCATGGTTGGCGTGTCAAAACAGGCCAACCGCTGGACTATGAAGAGTTTTTGTTCGGGCTTCAGTCGGGCCATAAATACTTACCAGTCAGGCTTGGTCAGGAAGAAACCGCGCGCAGACAGGTTCCGCACGCTCTTGAGATGTCGGCATTGGCGACCTCCGGCTGAGCGTTACCCGCGGCTACTAACTGAGCCAGATTTCCTTCTGGGTGGCCTACCCCGTAACGGCGTACCACACCCACGAATTCCTCTACGTCATGACCCCGGATTGTCCATGTGGGAAGGCCGGTTTCCTGATTGAACTTCGGGGAACCGAACTCATCCGTGGCCTGGCCACAGTGATAAAGCTCATGCTCTACCAGAGCGGCAAAGCTGCGATCGTCTGCACCCTCGGCACAGTAGTGAGCATCCAGGGTGATCAGGAAATCGGGGATAAACCCGAACCAGTCATTGATCTGCTGCTCTTGCCTCGCCTTCTGCCAACGGTTGCATAGGAACCGGGGTATCTCAGCCATGCCAATCACCCTGCGCCCCTTGCTCTCGTTACCGCTACCAGCCCAGAGCACACCGAGAGTGGCATTCTCCAGGTGCGCATGATCTGGGTTATGCAGGGAACCGTTTTCGCTCACGATTTCTCGCTGGATCCAGTCCACCACAGCAGCGTCCGGCACCATCGGTCCGTACTCCGCGAATTCCAGCGCCTCTTCCGGCGGCATCGGCCGTGTGATCTTGGCTTTACTCTTCTTCAAGGTCCCACCAGTCCGCGTTAATCATTCGGCTACTCATCCCCCGCTCCCGGAGCATGTGAATACCGTAGTCATGGCAGACCACCTGGCCATTCAGTAAGCCGAAGTTCTTGCTCTTGGTGTCCGTGAAGAACGTAGGCAGCTTGGCCGGGAGTTCATCACGTCTCAGGGGCTGGGTACGGCGCTGCAGCAGCATGGAGCCACCCCCAGCAATCGCCACTACCGG
Organism: Marinobacter sp. Hex_13; assembly: GCF_001566815.1. Classification (NCBI taxonomy): domain Bacteria; kingdom Pseudomonadati; phylum Pseudomonadota; class Gammaproteobacteria; order Pseudomonadales; family Marinobacteraceae; genus Marinobacter; species Marinobacter sp. Hex_13. The sequence goes on along the minus strand of NZ_LSMM01000037.1, from coordinate 27,483 downwards.
TGCGAACCAGCGGGCATGCTTGGTGTGCTCTATCACGTTCCAGGTGTTGAATTCTTCGATGTTGTACCAGTGATGCCTCTGGGTCTCGATCTTCACAACCAGAGTGGGGTCAGGCTCCCAGACATAGACATGCCTGCTCATACCTTCGCCCAGCTTCTCACCGATGCAGATTTCCCATAGGTCCTCATGCAGCACCCCGGTGAAAAACTCCTCTGGGGCTGCCATCAGTCTTCGACCACCTCTGTTTTCATGCCCTTTTTGACCCAGTACTCAACCTTTACCGGGTCCGGCTCCCTGCCGGTGATCATGCTGATAAAGATCACTCCTCGAATGTAGAGCGGCACCCACCAGCGTACGGTCACTCTCACACTGAGGCGAAGGAACCGGCGGCTCATCAGCCCTCCACCTTCACCACAGGCGCCACGTTCATACCGGCGGCTTCCGCCCGGGCATGCACTGCACCAGCGATGTTCTCGGCCTGTGCCAGGGTCAGGTCAGTGGCCACCTGGTCCGAGCCAGTCTCTTCGCTGTAGTAGGTCACCTGGTAGCGCTCTATGGGTGTGATGCGAACTTCAATCATGCTTGCTCCTCGACCCCCTCAAGGGCCTATGGCTGGGTTTATCGCTGCTGTTCAACCGGTGGGTTCTTTTCGATAATCATTGCGTCAATCTTGGGCACTAGATCCACCGCGATATTCAGGGCCACCAAAATGGTTCCGACTATGCCGAACGCCCACATCGCGCCCTTGAAGAGGCTGGTGATCTTGCCAATGGCCTGCCCCATCTCCTTGAAGCCCTGCACCTGATCATCACGCAGACCGGTAACCTCGCTCTTGAGGTCATCAACCCCCTTCAGGGCTTGTTCCGCGCTTCGTTCGGTGAGTGCCATGCGGTGCGGGAGCCTCTCCTCTTCCAATACGCGCAGGCGATGATCATGCAGGCCTTGACCGCGCTCGAGGCCGTTCACCCGTAGAGGGATACTGTCCATTTCGCTGGGCGCCTCATGTGTCATCCTGGAAACTTCTCCACCACTGCCGAGCCAGGTAGGCCAGCACAAGCCATGAAAATAAAATGATGATCGTTGCCAGGACGGCTGCATGGGCCGTGTCCTGTGCGTATTTACTCAGCCGGCGCATTGGGTCCGAATGTACTCTTGGAGCCCGAGGATTTGCGTTGTGGCTGTGCTGATTCGCTCCCTGAGACGGAGATAATCCCGTTCAGCGGAGTCATTAAGTCGGGGGGCGGCTGCATCAGGTTCGCCGGCGGCGGCTGTTGCGCTGTCTTCACACACTGCGTTGAGGCGCAGCCGCTTACGGCCAGCAGCGAGATCATCAGTAAGCCGATCAATTTCAGCCTGTGCATCGTTCAGCTCCTGGGTGTATTTGGCGTCCAGCTCGGCAATGGCATCCTTATGGGCCTTGTCATCTGCCAAAGCGGTCTTTATCTCACCCTTCAGGGCGCCCAACTCTCTATCACCTTCGTACCAGCCCTTCGCCGTCCAGCCGACAAGCACCAGCCCTGCTGCAAGCGCCAGGGCACCAATAACTTGGGCTTGCGGAGGGATGGCGATCATTGGCTCTTCCCGCTATTCACGTAGAAGCCGAACCAGGCGGCAGCAGCACCCCAGATGCCCGTGGCAAATGTCGTTTGCGGCCCGGACGGATCAGCTAAGGCCGTGAACCAGTCGAAGGTCTGCCAGCACACGACGCCGTACAGCAGCACCAGCAAGCGGGGCACAACGCGCCACTTGTCCAGCGTTTCGGGGTTCATCACCCACCCATCGCAATCAGTGTCGGCGTCGGGTCCAGATAATCCCCGTCCTTTTTTATCTCGAAATGGACGTGATTCGGGATGCCGTGGTAACGGCTTCCAAGGTGCTGAACAAAGCCAATTACAGTATCGGCGGTGACTTCATCGCCCACCTTTACGCTGGGCTCCACATAGAAGACGCGAAAATCATAATCCTCGACGCTAATCTGCACGTATTGATAGCTGAGGTCGTCCCCGTACGGGTAGCCCAGCTTCGTAACAGTGCCCACCACTGGTGAATCAATATCCTCACCTGTGCCGGCAAGCAGATCCACGCCGTTATGTGTGCGAGGTCCACGCGATGCGCCGAAGTGACCGGATCCAAAACCATCACTACCGCGCCGCTTCAGTTCGGACAGTTTCATGATGGCCTCCTGAGTTTGGCTGGCAAGGCTGGGATCGAACCAGCGACCGACGGATTAACAGTCCGCTGCACTACCGCTGTGCTACATGCCAATCGGTTAATCCCATAGGGGTGCGGCCTGACACGATGCTATTGGTCAGATGCGGCTCCTGGTGGCCCCGGCTAGAAACCTAGCACCGATATTGCCGGTGTCAGTTCTGATTCCAGGCCGCGCCCCTATGAGCATAAAAAAACCCGCTTTCGCGGGTCGGATTTGGGGGAAGGTTTTGCTGTTTGCCTTAGGAGAACAGGTGTCTGCCTTATTTCAGAGGCAGTTTCGTATTGTGGTTAAAACTGTACATTAGCTACGGTCATTTGCACTACGGTCATTTACGCACTTTCTCTTTGCCGTAGCGCCACGATTTCTTTGCATACTTCCGCTGGCTTTCTGATGGCCTCGCGCTCCCAGCGATGCAGCTGGTCCCCGAGGGATTTCCACCATGACTTCCATTGCCGCTTGTACCAGTTGCTCTGATCGATACCAATCATCTGGCACACAAGCTCCACGGACATCGGGCCGCCGCGGCATTCATGCTGAAAGTTGAAAATTGCCACCTCTGCCAGGCGCTTAACCTTCAAGAAAGTCCGATCTTGCTTGATGTCGTCACCATGGCGCTTGATGAAGGCGGCCAGCAAATGCCGGTGCAGCGTCTTCAGGTTCACATCATCCCATTCCGGCGCGTAGCACATGATCAGAATGTCACCCAGGGGACGCTCTTGCTTCTCTACGGCCGCCATGATCTTACCCGACCATACGCCTCTACCTATGGCGTAGTTATGCGCCGACTGTGGATCACCACCAGAGCCATTTGGCTGCATCTTGTGGATACCGTAGGCCTCATGGATCATCTTCTTCGTATCAGCCATCAATCCTCTCCCTTCCGAACCAGAATCACGTAAACGAAAAGCAAGGGGCCAATCAGCCAGAAAATTGACTTGGGAATATCCTTCACAAAGTCACCTTTTTTGGCATCGATAACTTGGGCCGCCAATACCAACGACATACGCACCGACTCACCCAGCATCAGCCACAAGATCACGCACAAGGCCGTTAATCCCAGCATCACGAACACTCCTCTGCCGCCTGCACCAGGCGCTTTATGGTCTCGATGGCATGCCCCTGACGAACCATTGCCGGGGAGCACCGGTAGATGTTCCAGCCCATACGCATGGCTGCGTCATACTTGCGCAGGTCTTCTTCCATGCCTTTGGATGTTTGGTGGCGCCCTAAAGCCATTTTCCCGTTGCTGGTTTTCCCGTATCGAGTAATACCCTCTACTTCCACGGCTAGGCCAAGCCCAGGGTGAGCGAAGTCAAACCGCCAATCCCTCAAACCTGCATCAGCCAGACGCTTACGAAGGCCCTTGCCTGGCCCTCCTACAGCCATAGCGCCAAAGCGGTATTCACGATCCCAGCCGCTCAGCTTCTCGGCCATAAGGTGCAGGGCCAGCGTTTCCTCTGCTGCACTCAACGGTAAGCACCCCCGGATTTCTTATGACCCCTCATCTTTGGGCACCCCTCATCGGACAACATGTCCGGGCATATCAGCCAAATATTGCTTGGCTCTACCGTATCCCAGCCCCAGCCTGGCGGAAGCGGATCTACTGTGTCCGGGCGGGCGCCACAGCGAGCACACCGAGCCTCCATTAGCGTAATCAGCGGCCTATAGCTCATGCTCCATCCTCCTTTGCTTTTCCCTTCCCTGCGCTATCATCGTCTGTAGCCCTCGATAGCTGCGACAACCTCAGGCGGGCACGGATATTCCCCATGCTGGCGCCGGTAATGCGCCACCAAGCGTCCGAAGATGGCTTTCTCGATCTCTTTACGGGTTTTCCCCAGGCCTTGGCCTGCGAATACCGACAGGTCTCCGTGGATTCCTTGTGTGCCTTGGTGAGCCTCATAGCTCAAAGGCACGACCCACCACTGGCCTATTTCCACCTTGTTGTGCTTGGCGGTACTTCCGGCGCAGTGATGGATGCAGGCCGGTCCGAGGCCGATATAGCAGCCTTGGCTTGCCAGCCAGGCATGCCAGCGTTTTTGGGCTGCGGTTGGCGCTTTGCTGCTGTTCATTGGCTGCCCTTCTTGAGTCTGGCTTGTTCGCGAATGGCTTCATCACCGGAAATTCTTTTTCCCCCTGTGCCGTCTTCAGCCCAGTACTGGATATAAGCCAAGCGCGCTTTGCCGTGCCCACAACAAGCATTCATAACCGGTGCAGGAAGAGTTCCGAGACAGCCGTCATGGCCTTCCTGGGTGGGCCCCTTGAGGCAGTGGACACATATGCCGCGCTGCCCGCTGCCGGCGTCCTCTGGCCCGTAGTGGCTGGAGGCGTCTCTCACCGCACCACCTCCGCATGCACCTGCACAGAGGCCTTCCGCCCCTCCCAGTCGATGCCGACCCGATCCCAGATGTATTCGGGCATCTTGTTCAGCATGAAGGGGCGCTTGTTGCGGAACGTGTACTCATCCCGGATCGCTTCGCCCTGCTCATTGGGCTCACCTTCCACGGTCACCGTCATGGACCATTTACGGGGATGCTGGGCCACTGAAAGCACATTGCCGCGGGCCTTCAGCGCCAGGGTCCCCACCCGGGCGAATCGGAATAAATCAAAATCAACTGATGGACGACTCATGACACCTGCTCTCCCATGATTTCCACCAACGCCTGGATGTTCTCCAGATCCAGCGTCGGCCAGTAGTGCTCCACCACGTGCTGGCAGAACCCCGTAAACACATTTTCAAATTCGTCCTGGTCCATTTCGTCGTAGGCCAGGCTGCGCGGGTAATACATCACCGCCATATCGCCGGTAGACATCACCCGGATTGATACCGCCTCACACCCAATTTGGGCTTCTGCCTGCAATCGCTTCAGCACGTCATGGGCAGTCATGCCGCGGAAGTCATCGATGTTCTGCGCCACCAGCTCCCCGAAGAGGTGGACCATCTTGTGGTACCAGTACTCGCGCATTCGGCGGACCTGCACGGTTACCATGTCCCCGACCTTCAGGCCCTTTTCCCGCAGCCGTTTCTGGCAAAATCCGTCCGCCGGCAAAAGCACACCGGTTCTATCCAGCACCCCCACCCTCATGGGCAGGGTTTCTTTCATGCGCGACTTACGAACAGCCACCGTCACTGAAAAAGCCCCAGCTGCTGCTCTTTGATCGGGATCCGGACCAGCTTTGCTTTCTTACCCGAACCGTTGTTTTCGATCTTCCGCTGCAGCTCAGTTAGCAGGCCGTCTTTCACCAGCTTGTTCACCCGGCCGCAGACAGCGCCGTACTCAAGACCGGTACCCTCGTGTATTTCACGGCGCGTACAGGCCTTGTTCTGGGTGGATAACCACTGAACGATCTGGTCACACTGGGTCAGCTCTTTCCCGCCCTGGACGTGATCGTGATATGTGCTAACGCTCGTTTGTGCGACTGACATCACCACCCCCTGACCATTGCTTTGATGTCCGGCAGGTGCTCGCTGGCGGCCTGTTCTCGCTCAGCCTGCACCTGCTTCGATGTCTTGCTTGGAAGGCGCCCCAGTGGGGGCTCGCTCAAATTGCTGGCCTGCTGCAGAGCGCGATCGTATTCACGCTCAAAGATCTTGCGCATGTACTGGCCCCGCTCTGCCAGGTCCGTCTGCCCGGTCCAAACGGCAGCCCAGTACACACAGCGATGACTCCAAGGAAGCCACTCACTGTGCGGGGATCGGTTGCTGGCCTCTTTCCAGGCCGACTCCAGATCTGGTGCACCCACCGTCGCCGGGTCCATCCTGCAAAGGGCCAGAAACGCACCGGGGTTATCCGGTGGCCAGGATTCCTTCCTCACTGCCTCCAAACCGATACGCAGCATCACGGGCGTCACGCTCGCGTCACGAAATGCGAGCAACCACTGCCGTTTGCTCTCACGCAGGTCGTCACCCGTTTTCCAGATCGTTGGAAACCGCCGTGGCCAGGTTCTGCGGAACACCCGAAAGATTTCATCGACAACCGTGGTGAGCTCATCAGTTGACGCCCTCTGCCCAGCTTCTGTCGTCGGTGTCTTCGATTGCGGATTCGACCGAGTCCCGGTCATGGCCGTTTTTGCTAGATCGTGAGCCTGCTGCATGGGTATTCCTCCGTCGCGACTGAAGGGCCTGAATCAGCTTGTGTTCCCACTGCGACTGGGTGAGCTGATCGGATCGGGTTAGCCAGTAGGATTTGAATTCGCCCAGGGATTCCTGAGTCAGGTCACCGGCAGGGATGCCGGCCATGGTCATTCGGGCAGCGATACCGTCCGAGGGGGTCCAATCGGGGGCCATGGAAATTTTTTCACGCCCGTCCGGTGTAGAAGATGTTTTACTTCTACTCTTCTCTTCTCTTCTCCCCGTGACGTTTTGTGACGTTCGTGACGCAGCGGAATCCTGTTCTTTATCGGCGCCATTACGCTTCTTTCTCTCCCGATATTCACGGGCTCTCTGTGCGTCTGTCTTGGGCTTTTTGCGTTCTGAATCTGGCGTATTGAATTCACTGAAGTTGTTGAATGTTAAGCCGTTTTCATCATCTTCTGAGACCCAGCCAACCGCTTCCATTGCAACACCGAATCCAGGAATGCCCGCTATGTCATCAAGGTCCATGATGGTCATGAAATCGACCGCCTCACTCGACTTGATCACGGCATTGACCGCGCCCCACACTTCAAGCAAACCGCACACCGTCACGCGAGTTACGTTCTCAAACGTGACGACTTCCGTGACGGCGTCACGACATGTCATCTGCTGGGGATCGGTCCACCAGTTCATGAATTCACGGTCAAACGAAAGCTGACGAGCCATAGCGATCACCCGGGGGTGACGCCGTAAGTTCGTCCGCATCTTGATCCAGTCACCAGCCATCAGTGATGCCGCTCCCGGTGTTCGCAAATGGCTTCACAGACCACGCAGGCCAAAATAGGCACGAGCCAGGCCACGAGAAAGCCAGCATCGAAGCTCATGCAGCCCCCCGCTTGTCCTCTGCCATAGCCCTGAGAGCCGCAGCCACCTGCTTGCTGCTGGAGCTGTCGTCATCGAACGCCATGGCCGCAGCTTCAAGCTGTTCGGCGGTCATACCCAGGTGCTTGCCCGTGGCCAAACTGAAGCGCAGATGATCGGTCTGTTCGTCGTGCTGCTGATCCAGACTGAGCACATCCACCAGTTCTGCCGCCGCACTCTTCCCGCGAGGGAAAATCATCACCTTGGCAGCCGACTGAAACGGCTCAGGAAGGCAGTCGATGAATGTGAAGCCCACAGACATGGGCAGGGAGGTATGGCCGCTCAGCATGGCGCCAAGGCGCTTGGCGGCTTTGCGGGGGTCATCGATTGGCAGATGTGGCGCCCTGCTGTGACCCTGAAGCTTCTCAGCCAGATCACCGGCTACCCGGGCTTGCATGCCATTACGGTGGCGGCCCAGCATGCGCCAGATTTCCTCCAGCTTTTCTTCCTGCGAGCCCTGGTCTCGGACCAGCTGGGGCACCTGCCCCAAGATTTTGTTCAGTTCGTCCATTACCTTGGTCCCCATGGATAACTTGATTGCACAAACTTCAATTCTTCAAATGCGGGCCATCGTGGAGTGCTGGCCCCAGAGGCGCCTTAACCGGGAGTTGTGCCTGCTGCGTTTACAACACGGCACTGCCCGGCTTCAGGCGGCTGTTTCATCCCAAGGAAAGTCTGGGCAAAGATCCTGTCGAGTGAATTTTCCCCCAGTAGCCTTTTCCGCTCTTACAGCGGCCGAAGGCTTTGGCTTAAACAATTCCCGACACCATCCAGATACTGTTGACTGATCAACCTTTACGGCTTGCGCAGTGGCCTCCTGGGTGCCGAAATGCTTAACGAGGCGCTTATAGATGTTGTCGTCCATAGTCGGTCCTGAATATGAGATTTCTCATAGGATATTACATGAGAACTCTCATTTGCAAGAGTATGAGCCACCTCATATAAGATCGGGTATGAATATTCAGATGCGAATGGTGGCCGCTCGCGAGCATGCAGGGCTGACCCAGAAAGAGCTTGCCGAAAAGGTGTATCAGATTTCCGGCCGCAAGTTGGACCAGGCGGTTATCTCGAACCTTGAGCGTGGCAAGGCTGCGAGCTCTAAACGTCTACCCGATATAGCGAAAGCCTGCGGAGTCAGGACAGACTGGTTGACGCTTGGGGAGGGCGAAATGGTTCCCACCACAGCGGTGCGGGAAAATTCAGCTGACTACGACGTATCCCCCGGCCCCGGCATCGTCCAAGGCCAGATCCCCATTATCAGCTACGTGCGGGCGGGTGATTTCTGCGAGGCCGAAGACCCATTCGAGCCGGGGGATGCAGATGAATGGTTGCCCTTCCGTCCGCCAGGCGCCGGGCCGCGAACCTATGCCTTGAAGGTAGAGGGTGAGAGCAATGATCCTCGCATAAGGAACGGAGAGGTGGTGATCGTGGACCCGGATAAAGCACCTGATCCGGGTAAATACGTGGTGGCCAAGCGCCATAGCGACAGCAAAGTCACACTCAAGCAGCTATCTCTGGCCGAAGGTGAGTACTTCTTGAAACCAGGCAATCGAGACTGGCCAGAGCCCATCATCAAGGTGGACGGGGATTGGTCTATTTGTGGCGTGGTAATCGGCAAGTACGATCCAATGTGAGCCAATAGTTGGTCAGCACTGAATAACAAAAGGAAGGGATACCATGAGCTTAATGACCGTTTTGATCGTCATTGCTGTTGTTGCACTGATCGCCTGGGGCGTGACAAAGGCGCAAACCGAGAAGGCTTCCGGCGAAACCAGTGACTTACCGGAGGTCCAGGCTCAGCGCGTAAAGGTGGTGGATATAGATATGCCTTTCGGCTCCATGGTGACCTTTATGGTCAAATGGTCGCTTGCCTCTATCCCCGCACTGATGATCTTGGCTCTATTCGGCTTTGCCGTCGCTATGGTGTTTGGTGCTATGACGGGTGCCAGATACTAGCCACAGGATTGGCAGCACAAAGGCGGCTAATGATTATTTCTTATTTTTGGCTCAATATCTTTGGCAGGCACGAGGCTCTCTGCTAGTATTTTTCGCCGCGAAATCTCGCACTAAGCGAATTCGCTGCCAGAGATTGTAGGACAGCACGCTGTCCGTCTGTCGAAAAAATGGCCATCTTCATCGTCATTTCTGGCTATGGCGTGTTTTTTTTACAAACAATAAAAAGCATAACCTATTGTTTTTCCTAAAGAATGGAACCGCTGTACTTTCGTTCAGTAGACTTACTATAAAAAAAGGGTTGGTATAGATGACAGATAAGGAAATCGCGGATCTTGTGGATAAACTTTACTCGGGTATACTTCACACCGCTAACTTGGTGCTTAGAAATTGCTCGAATTTCCACATCACGATTTTGCAGAAGGAAAACCCTTCGTACGATGAAGTGGCTAATCACCTTGAAAAGATTTGCCAAGTCCTAGAAGTGCTGGCCGATGAAGACGGTGATATGACCGCTCAAAAAGCCAGAGATTATGCAATGCATGTGAAACAGATCGCTGCAGCCATAGTCAAAGGGGACGAGAGCGAACTACAAGATCAATTGGATCAATTAACTAGGAGGTCGTTTCTATGACAAAAACCGACAAAAAAGGGATGCTAAATGAAGCGCTGTCTCTGATTGAGTCAGTTAATTCAACTCTGGAATCTGCCTACCAAAAACATCTTCACGCGGTAGCAGACCTAGAAGAGCCCAAGCAAGCAGCTTAAGCTCAGCCGCACACAAAAAAGCCCGCTTCAGCGGGCTTTTTTGTGTCCATCATATTGTTCTAGCACAACCCTCCCCTACCAGGCACACCCTCCGCACAGAGTTCGCTAGCGAACTTTATCCAGAACACAGATATTCCGGGCCCGTCGGCTTCGACTCAGATATTTGAGCTTTGTTCCGCTGCTCCTCAACCGGTCATTTTGGGCCTACTTTATATTTCTCATATTTTTTATGAGTTATCTCATTGACACCACTTATGAGATTTCTCATACTAGCCTCACGTTACTCAAACAACACGACAACAACAGCGCGGATCCAAGGAGACAGACATGAACGAACTTATGGCCATTGAGCGCCTGACAGGCACTGCCGTGCTGGAAGCAAGCGCGTTGTGCAATCCGAATGTAGACCGCCGCGCTGCCGAAAAAATAGAAGGTGAATGGCGTGGTCGGTGGCTGCTGGCTCTCCACCTCTGCGGACACGGCCACCCCGTCACCCTGATCTGCTACCGAGGGCAGACGCTTATTACCGCAGCCATCAACAACCTATTTGGTCTTCCTACCCCGATGCCTGCGGATTTAATGATCTATCCCCAGGAGGCTGCATGAAAGAGACGGCCCCTTTCGCCAAGCGCATGGAACGCCAGCGTATTCAGGAGCAGACAGAAGCCTTCCTGGCTGCCGGCGGCTCCATTCGCAAGTTCGGCGTAACCAGCAGCGTCACCGGCAAAAGCAGCTTCACATCGATCAACAAGCGCAAGAAAGCAGCTGAAGGAGCAGACGCATGAGCCTGGTAACCCGAGTCCCAGATAACGCCGTTGGCCGCCAACTGTTGGCCGATGCCCACGAAGCGCGTGAGCGAAACATTCAGGAAGCAGCCCGTCGGGCACGCCACCCGAATCGCTTCCACCGCTTCTGGAAACAGTTAACAGAACGACAGCGCTGATCTGTTGTTTCACGGGGCTCCCCGCCCCTTTTTGTTCAAGCAAAGAGGCATTTCAAATGCAGCGTTTCATTGATCACAGCGTAGTAACAGACACCAAAACCGGCTTGCAGTGGACGAAGGCCACAGTGGCCGAGGACGTGACCTTTGAGAAAGCCCAGGAGGCAGTAGAAGCCCTGGGGAAAGGCTGGCGCCTGCCCACCGTAGACGAGCTGTTCTCCTTGGTAGATCACAGCAAACACGAGCCCGCTATCGACTCCGACGCCTTTCCGGACACCAAGAACGATTGCTACTGGACCAGTACGCCGTGTGCCTGGAATGACACCGCTGTTTGGGTCGTCTACTTCGACGACGGCGGTGTCTACCACGGCCACCGCAGCAGCTACGCGTGTGTTCGGGCGGTTCGTTCCGGTCAGTAATTCTTTGTTTTTTTTGATTCCTTGCCAGGAGAAAAACATGAACGCGATTGCGCAGACCAACGGCTTCGCCTTGAAGCCAAACAGTATGCAGGAAGCCATGCAGATGGCGGAAATGCTGTCAGGCAGCGAAATGGTGCCGAAGAACTACCAGCGCAAACCACAGGACACATTGGTGGCCATGATGATGGGCAGTGAGCTGGGCCTGAACCCTATCCAGGCATTGCAGAACATCGCCGTCATTAACGGGAAGCCGGCCATTTATGGCGATGCCCTTCTGGCGCTGGTTCAGAACCATCCGAAGTTTGGCGGCCATGAAGAGAGCTTTGACGAGCAGACCATGACAGCCACTTGCACCGTCTGGCGTAAGGGTGACGCACAGAAGCACACCGTTTCCTTCAGCCAGGCAGATGCCCAAAAAGCGAACCTCTGGGATAAGCAAGGCCCATGGAAACAGTACCCCAAGCGGATGCTGATGTGGCGTGCTCGTGGCTATGCCCTGCGGGACAAATTCGCCGATGCCCTGGGCGGCCTGATTACGGTCGAAGAGGCGCGGGACATTCCTGAAGAACGGGACATTACGCCGCCTCGTGATGCGCAGGCGTCAGAGCTTCCCGAATACCCACAGGGGCGCCTTGAGCAGAAGCTGCCCGACTTCAGCGCCAGCGTGGAAGGCGGCACCGACCCTCAAGACATCATTGGCTTCCTGGAATCCAAATACACCCTGGCCGAATCCCAGCGCCAGCAAATTCTTGGCCTCAAGCAAGGAGCAGAAGCATGAAATTCAATCTCGGCAAACTCGTAAAAGTTGAGCAGGGATCCCCGGAGTGGCTGGCACTGCGCGCAGAGCGTGACACGGCCAGTGAGGCGCCGGCGATGGTGGGCAAGAGCAAATACCAGACTCGCAATGGCCTGATGGATCAGAAAGCCACTGGCGTGGTTCCTGAGCCCAGCGAGCGCCAGCAAAAGGCGTTCGATAAGGGCCACAAGGCCGAAGCGGCAGCGCGTCCCATTGCAGACGCAATGATTGATGACGAGCTGTACCCGGTGGTGCTTGATGATGCCGAGGGCGGGTATCTCGCATCCATGGATGGCCTGACCATGTGCCGCAAAATCGGCTGGGAACACAAGTGGCTGAATGCTGACCTTGCCGCCCAGATTGACGCCGGCGAGCTGGACGAGCATTACCGGATCCAGCTTGATCAGCAGTTCGCCCTTTCCGGTGCCGAACGGATCCTGTTCATGGCTTCTGATGGCACCAAGGAAAACTGCAAGCACCTGTGGATTGAGCGCGATGAGTCCCGCTTTGCTGCACTGGAATCTGGATGGGAGCAGTTCCGGGCCGATCTGGCCGAATACCAGCCCCGCGAGACGGCGCCGGAAGTTACCGGTGCCACCACTCAAGACCTGCCGGCGGTATCCGTTCAGGTAAGCGGCGAACTGTCCATCGTGGACAACTTCGACCGCTTTGAATCTGCCCTGAAACACTTCATTGACGAGGTGCTGGTACGGGACCCGAAAAACGACCAGGACTTTGCCGATCTGGACAACCAGGTGAAGCAGCTGAAGAAGGCGGAAGACGCCCTGGATTCCGCCGAAGCCCAACTGCTGGCACAGGTTGAAGCCGTGGACAACGCCAAGCGCCGAAAGGACATGCTGCACAAGCTGGCCCGCGATAACCGCCTGATGGCAGAGAAACTGGTTAAGAGCCAGAAGCAGGCCATCAAACTGGAAATTGCCCAGCAGGGCAAGCAGGCCGTCGAAGAACACGGCGCCAAGGTTCAGGCCACGCTGGACGGCTACGCCCTGCCCCGTGTCGATACCGATTTCAATGCTGCCATGAAGGGCAAGCGCACCATCACCTCCCTGCAGGATGCAGCGGACAACGAAGTAGCCCGCGCAAAAATTGCTATCAATGAAGCTGCCGACCTGATTCGCGCCAACGCCAATACTATTGCCGACGCTGGCTATGAATTCCTGTTTGCCGACCGGCAGCAGCTGGCACTGAAAGACAGCGAGTTGGTGAAGCTGGAAGTGGCAAACCGAATCAGCAACCACAAGCAGGAAGAAGAGCGCCGCCTGGAAACTGAGCGCCAGCGCATTGCTGCCGAGGAAAAGGCCAAAGCAGAGAGCGAAGCGCAGCAGCAGGCCGAGGCTGAATCAATGGCTCGCAAGCTTGCTGAATCCCCCGTCACTACGCCTGAGCCAGAAAATCCCGCCCATGTGAAAAGCGAGCCCCGCGCCGAATATAAGGCGGAATCCACCGAAACGGAGCGCCCCAGCGACATGATGCTGCTGCACGTTATCGCTGACCGCTTTGGTGTCAACGTGCAGACCGCTGCCGAGTGGGTGCTTGGCATGAGCCAAGAAATACTTAAGGAAGTCGCGTAGCGATATTGGGAGATCCCGAAATGAAAATTCCCTTAGCCCTGCTTGCCATTATTCCTTGTTTCGCCGTGGCTGAGCCAACTCTCTACCTGCAGGGAGGGTTGGGCTACCAGATCGGCATGACGGAACGCTGGACCTACGAAGGCGAGCGCCGCAAGAGCGTCCACAAGATGGATCTGCCCGACACCGTTGGCTCTTTCGTCGCCGGCGTGGAATACCGCGGCTTCCTGATCGAAGCCCAGCACGTCAGTTCAATCGAGACCGGTAAAGACCACGGATTCAACGTGGTCACCGCCGGGTACCGATGGGAATTCAGTTTCTAAGCAAGCAGTAAAAAACATCCATAGCGGAGATAACCATGGAAAAGCTAATCATCAAAACCCCGGAACGATCCGTTGAAATCGGACTTTTTGGAGAGGCCATGTCCATCACGGTGGACCGTTCCGAGCCAGCCGCCACGCAAGGCAATCTGGAATGGAGCCATACCCTCCTAGACGGTGACGCCGTCACTTACGAGAAGGCAGAGAAAGCGATTGCAGATCTTGGCCCTGGCTGGCGCCTGCCGACTCGCCAGGAGCTGGAGCCGCTGCTTGATCTGTCACGCGACGAACCGGCTATTGATACCGAAAAATTCCCTGACACCCGCAGCCGTGGCTACTGGACCTCAACTCCCTGCGCCTTTAACGACGCCGCTGTTTGGGTCGTCCTCTTCGGCGTCGGCCTTGTCTACTACTACCACCGCAACGACGGCGCGTGTGTTCGGGCGGTTCGTTCCGGTCAGTAACTCTTTGATTTTTGATGTGATGCTATGACGACTCAACGATTGCCTGAAATTGCGAAAAAGTCGGAGCGCCTGCTTGTTGATATAGAGCAAGTTGTCCGTGGATTCGTGAGATACCACAAATACACGCTGGGCGATGATATGCGCGCCCAAGCTATGACTGTGGTGCGCATGTGTCATCGCGCCTGGCGTGATCGTAATCGACAGTCACATTGGGTTTCAGAGCTGGTATGGGCGATAGATGAACTGAAGCTGAGCCTGCAACTGGGCAGCCAGCTTCGCGCCTTCAAAAGCTTCAAGCAGTTCGAGTCGCTGATTCGTGCCACCGAGGAAGTAGGCCGGTGTGCGGGCGGCTGGAAGCGTCAGATTCACCGAAAGAGCCAGAATCCGGAGGGCGAAGCCTCTCCGGAGCGTGCTCAGATACTGAGTGGCCACGCCGCCTCAAGCAGTCATGCGGGGGCCAAATCATGACGATGTCGCACTACCAACAAGGCTGTCCGGCAGGGTCGAAAGAGCGTGGCAAAACCGCTGTTTGGGTCGTCAACTTCAACAACGGCAATGTCAACAACAACCACCGCAACAACAACGCGTGTGTTCGGGCGGTTCGTTCCGGTGAGTATCACGGTGACGGGGCAGTTACATTACGAGCCCTTTATGACGCCTGGCGGAAAGCCAGAGCAGGAAAGAAGCCCAGCCAGAACCAGTTGTCTTTCGATGCCAAGTGGACCGATGGCCTTCTGGATCTACAACGCAGCATCAATGCTTGCACCTGGGAACCAGGCCGTAGCGCCTGCTTTGTGGCCACTCGCCCCAAAGCCAGGGAAATTCACGCTCCTGACTTTGCTGATCGTGTTGTGCATCACTGGCTGGTGCCACAACTAGAGGCATTGTGGGAGCCTGCCTTCATCTTCGATAGCTACGCTAACCGGCGGGGAAAAGGCAGCCATTCAGCCGTTAATCGGCTTCAGAAGTTCGTGAGGCAGGTGCACAGCGGTCAAGGTGGCGGTTGGTATCTGCAACTGGACATTCACAACTTCTTCAACTCAATCCACCGCCCCACTCTGTGGGCGATCATGAAGCGGAAGCTGGCACAGGCCGGCGCGTCCGAGCAGGTTATGCGAGCCACGCATGCCCTGCTTCGCCGGCCCCCGCTGCATGCCGGCGTGAAATACCACGGGACCAAGGAAGAGCGCGCTCTGGTGCCTCACCACAAGCGGCTGAAGAACGCAGCGCACGGATGCGGACTCCCAATTGGGAATTTGAGCTCCCAGTTCTTCGCCAATGTCTATCTCGACAAGCTGGACCAGTTCGTTAAGCACAACCTAAAGGCCGAGCGATACCTGCGCTACGTCGATGATTTCGTACTGGTGCACCACGACCGAGAGCAGCTAGCTCGGTGGCAGTCAGAAATTGAGGATTTTATCGCTCGTGAGCTGCGCCTACGGCTCAAGCCTGACATCCGCCTTCGCCCACTGAGCGATGGGATAGATTTCCTGGGCTACATCGTTCGACCTTCCCACACCCTGGTGCGAAAGCGCGTCTTGTCACATGCCCGTAGGGCATTCGCAGAGTGGGAGCAAAAACACATCAAGGATGGCCAGATCAGCGCCACCCCTCATGAGTTCAGGGCTATTCAGGCAATCGCGGCCAGCTATGAGGGCCACTTCCGCCACGCAAACAGCTCCAGATTGCAGGCCTCGCTTAAGAAGCGCTTCCCATGGCTGCCTTCTGCATGCCGCAAACGCACTTTCGATTACCGGCTTGAGGGCCAGCGTATTTCCATTCCAGTAAAGCAGAGAATCCAGAATAAGGACGCAAAATGAAGCAAATTGAGTTTAAGCATTTTCATTTATTCTGCGGGCTTGGCGGCGGTGCTGCCGGCTTCAACAAGGGCCACGCCCGTGTGGGCTCCCTTGAGGCAAAATTCCGCTGCATCGGTGGCGTGGATGTGGATGCCGGCGCTATCCGCGACTTCAAGAAACTGGCCGGCGTCCCGGGCACCGTTCTGGATATGTTCGACCGTGAGCAATACACCATCTTTCACGGCGAAGAGCCGCCCAAGGGCTGGAAGGAAGCTACACCGGCAGACATCCGGGCCGCTGCCGGTGGCGAGAACCCCAACATTGTCTTCCTCTCCGCCCCCTGCAAGGGCTTCAGCGGCCTGCTTTCTCAGAGCAAGAGCGCGACCCCGAAGTACCAGGCACTGAACGGACTGACTTTACGTGGCATGTGGTTGGCTCTGGAAGCCTGGAAGGATGATCCGGTTGAGCTCTTTGTTTTCGAAAACGTCCCAAGGATTCAAAACCGTGGCCGGCCGCTGCTGGACCAGATCTGCGCCCTGCTGCAGGCCTACGGCTATGCCGTAGCAGAAACAACCCATGACTGCGGTGAGCTGGGCGGACTGGCCCAGAGCCGTAAACGCTTCCTGCTGGTGGCCCGTCACCAGGAGAAGGTGCCGGCATTCCTGTACGAGCCGGTGAAGCGCCCGCTTCGCGCCGTGGGCGACATCTTGGGCGATATGCCTATGCCCGGTGACGGCATGGCAGGACCGATGCATCGCATCCCGCGCCTGCAGTGGAAGACATGGGTTCGGCTGGCCTTTGTCGAGGCCGGCAGCGACTGGCGCAGCCTGAACAAGCTGGCAGTTGAAGATGGCAACCTTCGTGACTATCTGATTGTTCCCGAATACCGGGCCGGGTACCTGGGCGTAAACGGCTGGGAGCAATCCATGGGCACCGTCGCCGGGCGCAACACACCCAGTAACGGCAGTTTCTCCGTGGCCGACCCGCGTTTCGCTGTCAGCGGCAAGTGGAACGAGGGGCAAGCCTACGGTGTGCGCCGCTGGGATGGCCCCACTGGTACCGTCACCGGCCAGCAGTCCCCCGGCCAAGGCTCTTTCAGCGTGGCGGACCCTCGCCACCACGGCCCGGCCAAGCACAGCAACTGTTTCCGTGTGGTGCCCTGGTCCCGTGAATGCGGCGCCGTCACCAGCGCCCACGGCAGCGGCCAGTGTGTAGCCGATCCCCGCGGCAACAGCTTCACCGGCAAATACCGGGTCACCGACTTCAACGGTCCCGCCGGTACCGTGATTTCGGGTAGCACCACCGGTCAGGGAGCCTTTGCCGTGGCCGACCCGCGCCCGGGCATCCAGCGCCAGCGTGGTGACCACTACCTGACCGGTGGCCACTACGGCGTTGTGCCCTGGGCGGCAAGCTGCGGCGCCGTGTCCGGCTTTGCCAGCCACGACAATGGCCGGTGGTCAGTAGCCGACCCGCGCTTTACAGAAAGTGATGAAAATTATTCCGAAATTATTCCAGCCCAGACCGACCGCCTTGTCGCGATGATCCGCGCCCTGGACGGCACCTGGCACCGCCCCTTCACCACCCTTGAACTGGCAGCCCTGCAGGGGCTGGTGGATCCGGTAGAGAAATTGGAGCTGGACGGCCTCAGCGATTCCGCCTGGAGGGAGCGTATCGGCAACGCGGTACCGCCGCCGGCAGCCCAAGCCATCGCCTCTGTTATGGCCGAAACCATGTTGCTGGCCATGACCGGTGAGACCTTCATTTTGAGCAGTACTCCGGTGTGGGTCCGGGATATTGCCACCGCTATCGCTTTGCCTGGAGGTGCACGGTGAACGATCTATACATGGCACGCGTTTTCATCGAACAGGCCCGTGCGCGCCGGGGCAACCCATTCCAGCGCAGCTTCCGCGCCACCCTGCTGAATTGGGCTGCTGATCGCCGCAGAAACCATATTGCTGACGCCAACAAAATGGTCGGCCAGATGGATCTCTTCGGAGGTGCCGCATGACAGCACACATTGATACTGGGTCTCTCATTGAAGGCGAAGAGTTCTTTGCCCCCGCCTCTTCTGACCTGTTCGACAACCTTCTGGCTCAGTACCAGCGCGAGCGGAGCCTGGTTGAACAGGCTGCCGAGTTCGTCAACGGCCCGGAAGTGGCCCAGGTGATGCCGCTGTTTATCGACGGGAACACTGACCGCACCAGAGGCCTGCCGACGAATACGGGCAAGCTGTTTGCGGCAGAGGGCGCCATTGCCGCTCTGAACAGTCGGTACTGGGCAAAAGCGCTGAATATGACGGACGTGTACGACTACATGCCGCAGAAGCGCCGGGATGACTGGAACGACCAAATCCGCGAACAGAAAGCCCCTGACTTCGATGAAGAGACGGTGCGCCCAACCATTATGGATCTGCTCAACATGCGCAGCCAGTTTCTGGCCGAGAAGGTTGACGGCATGTTCCGGGCACTGTCCGGAGAGCACGTTACTAACTGCCCCCAGGCATTCGGCAAGCGAATGATCATGTACGTGAAGGACAGCATCGGCCTGACATGCTGGAAGTCTGAAGGACACCTGAACGATCTGCGCGCGGTTATCGCCAAGTTCATGGGTCGGGATGAGCCCCGTCATGGCACGACCAGGGCAGTTATTGATGCCGCTTACCAGCAGGTGGGCGACTGGATGCTGGTGGACGGTGGCGCTCTTCGCATTCGTGTGTACTTCAAGGGCACCGCCCATCTTGAGGTGCACCCGGATATGGCTTGGCGGCTGAACTCTATCTTGGCCACCCTCTACCCTTCCGCCATTCCAGAAAGCCTGCGCAGAAAGCCTGTGAAGCGGGCCAAGTCAAAGGTCTGGAAAGAAATCATGCAGCCCCTGCCGTTCGCTGTGATTGGCGCTCTGACAGGCATGGAAGAAGCTAGAAAAATCGGTGACCCCCATGGCGATCGCATCATCAGAATCCCCAACACCCGGGCATTCCAGTACAGCCAGAAACTGGACAAGCATGTTCGCCAGCAAGCTGTCCGGATTCTGGAAAGCATTGGCGGTGTCCCGGAGGGAGACCACTACCGGTTCGACTATGACCCGGCAGAGGTAATCAGGGAGATCGTGGCCGCCGGCTGCGTGCCAGATCAGAAGACACACCAGTTCTACCCCACCCCCGAGAACATTGCTCGGGATGCTGTGGAAATCGCAGCTGCCGGTGCCACCCCGGGGATGAACTGGCTTGAGCCAAGCGCCGGCATTGGCAGCCTGGCTGATCACATGCCGGAAGACGCGCACGTTACCTGCTATGAGATCAGCCAGCTGCACTGCGAAGTGCTGAAGGCAAAGGGGTACCAGCATGTTGGGCCTCCTCGCCAAATGGCATGCCTGGACTTCCTTGAACTGGCTGGCGAATACCGCGGCGGCGGTTACGACCGGGTAGTGATGAATCCCCCGTACAGCCAGGGCCGGTGGCAAGAACACCTGCTGGCCGCCAGCAAAGTAGTGAAGAGAGATGGCCGCTTGGTGGCCATCCTGCCCGCCAGCGCCAAGGGGCAGCCTCTCCTGTCCGGTTGGGACATGAAGTGGTCCCGCATCTACACCAATGAATTCAAGGGCACCACGGTTTCTGTGGTGATCCTGACTGCCGAACGTCCCGAATACCAAACCCAGAGTGTGGAGTGACTTATGTGGATTAAGAACCTGATCGTTTTCCTGGCTGATGAGCCGTTTTCCTTCTCGGTGGCCGAACTGGAAGAAGAGCTGTACCAGAACCAGTGCCAGCCTTGCGGCAGCCAGTCCCTTCGCACTGATGGCTTTGTTCCTCCGATTAAGGGCCATGACGCCATGGCCTATGAAGTGGACGGCTTCATTCTTCTGACCCACCAGGAGACCACCCGCCTGCTGCCCGGGCCTGTGATCAAGGAAATGCTCGATGAGAAGGTTGAGCAGATCCAGCAAGAGGAAGGGCGCAAGGTCGGACGCAAAGAAAAAGCCGAACTGAAGGAGCAGATCGTCTTCGAGCTGATGCCCCGGGCATTCACCCAGTCTCGCCGGATCAACCTGCTCATCGACAAAGAGCGTCAGCGCCTGCTGGTGGACTCTGCTTCTGCCAGCCGTGCGGAAGAAGCGGTGGCGGCACTTCGCAAGGCCCTTGGCTCCCTGCCGGTGGCCTACCCGGCCCCCACGTCTGCACCCCACACCAGCTTCAGCAACTGGCTACGTGACACCGCCTTGATTCCGGACGGCTTCACCCTGGGTGATCGCGGAGACCTGAAGGGGACCAAAGACGAAGGTGCCGCCGTGAAGTTCACCGGCGTTGACCTGGTTCAGGAAGAGAACCTGGCCTATCTGGAAACCGGCATGGTGGCCACTCGCATCAACCTTTGCTGGCAGGACAGCCTGGAACTGGATGTGAACGACAAGCTGGAGATCAAGCGCATCCGGGCGCTGGACCTGCTGCAAGAGAACATCGATGCGCTGGACGCTGATGATGTCGTGGCAGAACTTCAGGCCCGTATCAGCCTGCAAGGCAAAGCCCTGCGTGATGCTCTGGACGGGCTTTACGGATATTTCGAAGCGCAGCATGAATCGAAGCCGGAGCCTCTGCCGCCGGCACCGGAAGATGTTTCCGAATCCATGTGGAACGAAGCAATAACGATTGCTCGCGAGGAAAAGCCTTCAATCAGTCGTATCCAGCGCAAGCTGAGAATCGGATACAACAGGGCTGCCAGACTTATCGAAAAAATGCAGCGCGAAGGTCTGGTTTCTGAGTTCCGCAGCGGTGATGGGTATCAGTGGATCGGCGGAGCCCAGCAATGAACGTGAGCAACCACCCTCTCCACTGGCCTGCTGGCTGGTCCAGAACCGCCAGCAGCGACCAGAAGGACGCCAATTTCAAACACCAGGGGCGCCGGCTGACTATCGCTGACGGCATCACCCGTGTTCTGGAGGCCCTACGCAAGATGGGCGTCCCGTCCTGGAACGTGATTATCAGCACGAACATGGCGGTTCGCGGCGATGGCCTTCCCTACTCAGGCCGTCGCCCTCCGGAGGATACCGGTGCCGCCGTGTATTGGCGTCCGGATCAGAATTCCGAGGCATACCAGTGCATCGCAATCGATCAGTACAACCGCCTGGGTGACAACCTCGCAGCAATCGCCGGGACGCTGGATGCCCTGCGAGCCGTTGAGCGCTGGGGGGGCGCCAAGATTCTGCAGCGGGCCACCGCTGGCTTCAAGGAGCTGCCCAGCTCCGCCAGCACCAATGCCAGCTCCTGGTGGGCTGTTCTTGGTGTAACCCAGGGCGCTGACTTCGACACCGTGCGAGCTGCCTACCAGCAAAAGCGCAAGAGCACGCACCCGGACCATGGCGGCACCACCGAACAATTCCAAGCCGTGCAGCAGGCATGGCGCCAGTTTCAGGAGCAATACGATGACTGATGTGATTCGAGAGGCGCTGCAAACGCTGCGCGATAATATTCGAGACGAAAAAGGCAAGGCCCAGCGGTTTGGCGTCAATGATAACGACGATACCCGCGATGCCATTGCCGTGCTGCTGGATAATGAAGCCGCCCTGCAATCCGCGCAGGGTGATATGGAACCCCGTGTAGCTGTGCCGGATTTCTTGCTTGAAATGTCAAAGCAGATGAGAGAGCAGCCCAACAGAATGACCTCACACCCATTCTGGCAGGTTCGGTGCAATCGCTACCTTCCCACACTTGAGGGCTGCTCAGAGCATCATACCGAGATTTGCGGTGATGATGGTGTTGTATATCGTTCAGACCGCCCTCTTTGCGAGTTACACGAATATCTTATCGAGAACCACGAAGAGTGGTGTCAGCAGTGGGCGGAAGAGAATCACGACGATGACTGGAAAGAAGCCATCGAATGCCACTTTGACCTGGACTGCGATGATCTGCCCGAAGAGTTAAGAAGAGTTCCTGTCCAAGAGATCGAGGAGGTTGTTTCAACGCACCTGACTCAAGCCGGGGCGGAACAGTTCATTACGCGCAAGCAGCATGATTACCCAAAGTTGTTCACCTATGTGGAAAGCGCGTACTGGTCACCGCAGTTGCGAGAGCTTCAAGACTGGATTATCTCTCTCACCGCCGTGCCTTCTGGTGATGCCAAGAAAGAATGGCCGGAAGCAAACGACATAATGACGAGATACCTGCAAGAGAAAGCGCAGGCTGCCGGCATGTCGCCCGATGAGATGACAGAAAAGCTGGCCGTGTTTGCAGGACTGGTGATTTCGGATGTGACCAGCGGCTCTGGTGATGCCAAGCCCTTTACAGAAAATTCTCGGCCAATAGATGACGCCATGGTCGGCCTGCCGAATGGATCCTTCAAGGCGTTTCATGCATCCCTGTGCTGTCGCTTTGACTATCCACACGATGATCAGCATTGGTGGCGTGACCTGGTGTCACTTGAAGAGCACATCGCTGCTGGTTTTGGTGATGCCAAGCGGGAGGCGGAGACAGGGGCGCTAGAGCAGTTCGCTGCTGAATGTGGCCTTTTCCTGCCTGAGTACGACGACCAAGAATACATTGAGATTCCGCGCTGGAGATTCAAAGAGTTTATCGCCCGCCTCCGCCAGTCATCTGATGGCGACGATAGCGAGGGAGTGGAGTGATGACGCATGATGAGCTTTGCCTTCGCGGGAACAGGTGGCTGCAACAACAAGGATTCTCCGTAACCCTGCACGACAAATTTCGTGCATTTACAGCCTACGGCGAACAGCCAGACGTTATTGGGTGGAGAGACAGCATCTCTTGCCTAATTGAGTGCAAGAGCAGTCGCGCCGACTTCCATGCCGACAAGAAAAAATTATTTCGTGAGTCGCCTGAAAAGGGAATGGGCGACTGGCGCTTTTATCTATGCCCGCCCGGTGTGGTAACGATTGATGATCTTCCGAATGGCTGGGGCCTGCTTTATTGCTACCCAAAAACGATAAAGAAAGTGCATGGCTTCCCACCAAACACGATCTGGGTAACCGATAGGCCGTTCGATGCAAATAAACGATCCGAAACGATGATGCTGCGGTCTGCCCTTCGTAGATTCGCTGTGCGCGGAATGCTGGACACCGTTTATGAACCAATCGCCAACCCCACCAGCGAGGAAGAGTGATGGATAAGCTGAAGCCGTGCCCGTTTTGTGGGTCTGAAGCCGCAGAGCCGGTCTTTATTGGCAATGACAATACAAGACGGCGAAAAGTCACAATCCGGTGCAAAGCGCCAGGATGCACACAAGGAGTGACGGTCGGGGCACTGAGATTTAGTCACGAGTGGTGCCATGCGGAAGCGGTGAAGAAATGGAATTCCCGTGCCGAATCCGACGAACTCACCGCAGCCAAGGCCCGCATTGCAGAGCTGGAGACAGCCGCGGCAGATGCCTACAAAGCCATTAAAAATGATCCAGCAGTAACTGACACGGTGTGGTTTAGCGACATAGAAACGCTGTGCGACAGACTTTTTCGTGCCCTTGGGGAAGACCGCGCCGCCGCCCTACTGGAGAAGAAATGATGATCCTGTTCTGGGCCTTCCTGGCAATGATGCTGGTGATTCTGCTCGGGTCCGGCATCTGGGCCTTTGGCATGGCCATGCTGGATCCCGCTGGTGGTCGTTATTGGGAGGATTTATGAGCGACAAGCCCATAGAACCTGGCCACTTCATTCACGGTGTTGATGTTGTGGATATTGGCGACGTTCGGATAGCAAGAGGGCTGACCAGACGCCCATACGAATCATGCCGACATCGAAGCATGGTCTACGACACCCAAGAGCGGCGCATTTGGTGCGAAGACTGCGAACAGGAAATTGAGCCATTCGATGCCTTCAAGGTGATCACCGAGAACATGGATAGCCATGTAAAGAGGCTTATTCAGCGTGAGCAGTCGCTGAAAGAGGCAGAGACGAAAGCGGCCCGCTCCCGTGCCGTCAAAGCCCTCGATGCCATCTGGCGAACCAAAGACCAGACCCCGTGCTGCCCCCACTGCAATGAAGGGCTGCTGCCAGAAGACATGCTTGGAAGGTTGCCCCGCGTCAGTCGAGAGCTGACCAGAGCCAAACGTAAGAAACAGGAGGGGAAATGATAACCAAAGCATCCGAAATAAAGGGCCTCATAAAATCAGGCTGGGAGCTGTGGTACGTAGGGCACAAAAGCGGGAACAGCAAAATCCCCGGCAACTGGCACATGAGATACCAGGCAGAACGCAAAGAAGTTAGCTGGGACGCCATTGAGCGATGCCGAAAGAATCTTTCCTGGTGGGAATCCAGCACCGACGAAATCCAGGTTGGGAAAAACTGGATTTACAGGCTGAAACAGCGTGATCTTCTCGCTTCCTCTGCATCTTCAGGCTCAAGAAAGGAGGCCCAATGAAACCCCTATTCATCCCCCTGAAGGCCGAGCACTACGACGCCTTTGACGATGGCAGCAAGGTAAACGAATACCGCCTGTATGGGCCGCGCTGGAACGAAAAGAACTGCTATCCCGGTCGCCCGGCCACCCTCTCCCGTGGGTATGGCAAGAAACACCGCCTGAGCAGCACTGTGCGGGATTTCAGCCGCCAGCCGGTCAGCCAGCTCCCAGAGTCAGTGCAGGCCACCATGCTGGCGCTATACGGCCCTGGTGAGCATGACATTGCGGTCATCGGGATCAATGTTCACCGGTCAGCCCACGGCTATGTGCCCGTACGCACCCCGGGCAAGGAGGTTGATTGTGGAGACGCCTGAGACGATTTACTTGATCCCTGATAGCGAGCATGGCCACCTCTGGTGCGACGACCCCGCGCCCGGCTTGGGGATGGACCCGAAAGATGCCATCGAGTACCGGCGGGCGGATGTAGTTGACGCCACCCTGGCCAAGCAAGCAAAAGCCGCTCGAAACGGTATGGATGCGGCCAGATCCGCCAGCACCCAAGAAATGAAGGAAGCCCAGCGGTTACGCGATGAGAGCAAGCCAGAACTTCTTGAATCGGAGCGCCAGGCCAATGCCCAGCTAACTGCTCAGCTCGAGTACCTTGAGCAGCTGGCTAGTGACCGGCTGGAACTGGTCACGGCCACTACAGATCGAGCTCTGGCTCTGGAAACAGCGCTTGCTGAGAGCACCAGAATACTTCGCGAAATTCTGCAGGGCGAGAAGCTGCAATTTTCCCGGCGAATTCAAATTTGTTCGTGGGCGGACCATTTAGATGCTCTTACTAACATGGAGGCGCCCCATGGATGACCTGACCCTTGCCTTGATTTTCTCATGTGTCTGGGCATTCAGTCTGGGGCACTGCTGGGGGTATATGAAGGCACGCAAGGAAGCGGAAAAGGCGAGCACTCACATCCTGCAGGGTAAAGAGCTGACTGTGACCGTCAGCCGGGATCTGGTGCACAAGCTGATAGAGGATGAGGGCCTGATTGCCATGCCCAAGGGAATGGAAAAGATCATTAAACGGAAGGGGCGCATCGATGAGCATTAAAATCACCCTCCCCCTGCCCCCTGAGCTGCAACCACAGACCACCGCTGAACAGAATCAGCTGATGGATGACATGATTGGATGGGGCCGATCGCATGCAGATGAAGCCCACCAGCAGGCCAGAAGTCAGACCTGTGCAGAGTGCCTTGCCTGCCAGTTCTGGGCTGTCACCAATACCGTGGTTCGCCGGAAATCCGGCGCCCCAGTGCCTGAGTCGGACAATGACTTTGAGCAGATGGTGGTGGAGAAATTCCGCCGGCAGTGGGTGGCTGTGTATTTCGTTGAGACCGCCAGCACCCGACAGCACACCGCCGCCCCGGATGAGGGCGAGGCCGTCCGCCGTGGCGGCAAACTGGATTGAGAGAGACGATATGGGCTTGCGATTAAGCAGAGAGCAGGTGAAAGAGTTAACCGGCAGGTCGTGGAAGGCGAAACAGCTTGAGGCCCTCCGGGCCATGGGAGTTCCGCACGCGATGGACGATGAGGGATGGCCGGTAGTATTCCCACAGGCGCTGGCCAAGCTGGCTGGCGAAGAGCCCGATGAGAAAAAGGGCACCATTGATCCGGACTTTCTGAAGAACCTCTATGGCTAACGGACTACCAAAGCGATGGGCGTTCAAATTCGGGGCCTACTACTACCGGCCCCACCCATCCGAAAAAGACCTGTTTGATGGTAAAAGCTGGTACCGGCTGGGCGACACCTACCCGAAGGCGCTGCGCAAATTCGCCTCAATCAAGGAAATCGAGGCGGGAGAGGTGCTCGCTTCCGCCGTTGATCGCTACACGGTGGAGGTTCTGCCCACCCTGAAGCCACAAACCCAGGCATCGTACAGCGCGGCCCTGAAGCGCATCCGGCAGGGCCTGGGCCATAACAAGGTGGTAATGATCAAGCCGCAGCTGGTGTACCAGTACATGGATAACGTATCCAGAGCCAGAAGCATGAACCTGGCAAATACTGATTTGAAGGTATTGAACCAGGTGCTGCGCCATTGTGTTCGCTGGGGGGTGATCGAACAGAACCAGATCACCGGTGAAGTGAAGTATTTCGGCAAGCGGGACGGGCTCAAGAAAGAGCGTGACCGCTATGTTCAGGACTGGGAGCTTGCTGCATGGCTATCGGTGGCGAAACCACAGCAGGTGGCATTTGCGGCCCTTGTGCTGCTTATCGGCACCCGAAAGGCCGACACCCTTCGGATCATGGAGGCCCATATTGGAAAGGACGCGCTTCACGTCCAGGACAGCAAGACCGGAAAGGATGACCCCTTTGAAATGACAGAAGCGCTCAGGGAGGCCATCGACCAGGCGCGGGCAGCCAAGCCCAAGCCGTCGCTTTACCTGTTCCCGAATAGCAATGGCGGTTGCTACGTGGGCGCCAATGGTCGCTGTGAATCATTCGACCGGGCATGGCGGGGGTCTATAGCAAAGGCCATCAAAGAGACCGATCTAGAGGTGCCATTTACCAGGCATGATTTGCGAGCCAAGGCAGGCAGTGATGCCGAAAATGAAGCGCGTGCCCAGGAGCTTTTGCGCCACTCTGACCCGGCAATGACACGGAAACACTACCGCCGGAAAAAGCAGATGATCAGGCCCGCCAAGTGATGATTTGTGAGATGAAACGGCTTTTGTGAGATGGGGAGGCTCTGAAGGCCAGATAATACGCGGCGTGCAGCGGCGTTATAAGTTCTACCATTGAACTACACCCGCCTGTTTGAAACGGCAATATAGTCAAAACCCATCGACTTAGCCAGTGTTGGAGCGAAATCGTCAAGGTTTCGACAAGTGGC
>NZ_LSMM01000036.1:0-54123 GCF_001566815.1 Marinobacter sp. Hex_13 | reverse complement strand
TTTGCCCCATGGCCTTTGCAACGCCCTGCTGCTGGAACACGTTGTAGCGTACAACTACACCTCGGCAGAGGACCGGTTCCGGCGCGTGGCGGAGGCCATGGATATCGACACCCGCGGTATGTCAAAACCGGTCATCAAACAGCGCCTGATGGCGCGAATTATCACGTTGAAACAAGCTGTAGGGTTGGAGGCCAAGCTTGGCAAGCTGGGCGTGACCACGTCTGACATACCCTACCTATCCGGCTTTGCATTGCAGGATCCATGCATCCTGACCAATCCTCGCAAGTCTTCCCGCCGTGACGTCGAAGTGGTTTATGAAGAAGCCCTCTGACTCCAACAACGCTGACTACGACATCGGTGACCTGCTTGGCCTTGGCAGCCAGTCGGTAAGAAAGAACTACTACCCGGCGCTGCAGGAGCGGATCGACGAACTGGAGAAGGAGCGTAATCGCTACAAGTGGCTGTTCGAGAATGCCCTTCATGGCATCTTTCAGGCTAACCTCCGGGGCGGCTTTGTGGCCGCCAACCCGGCCATGGCCCGGATCTGCGGCTATGAAAGCTCTGAAGCCCTGATCACGGGGGTTATCCGCCTTCGTGAGCAGCTGTTTTGCAGTTCTGGTGAGTTTGACGCCATCCGCCAGGAGTTACTGGATAACGGCAGTCTCAGTGCAAGGGAAACCCGGCTCAGACGGGCGGATAATACGCCGGTGCAAGTTGCTATAACCCTGTTGCGGCGTCCCGATTTGGGCCCCGAAGTGGTTGAAGCTTTTGTGGCGGACATCACCGAGCGACACCAAGCGCGGGAAAAACTTCGCCAGCTTAATGCGGATCTGGAACGCCGTGTGGAGGAGCGCACTGAAGAGCTGCAGAACGCCAACGTCGTGCTGAGATACCAGATCGAGCAGCGTGAAAGAGTGGAGCGGGAGCTGGTTGTGGCTGTAGAGGCGGCCAAGGAAGCCAATGAGAGTAAGGACAAATACCTTGCGGCGGCCAGTCATGATTTGCTGCAACCCCTGAATGCGGCCAGGTTACTGGTGTCCGCCCTGATAGACAGTGATCTGCCAGCGGATGAAAACCGACTTGTCCAGCGTGTGTGGAGGTCCCTGGAGAGCGCTGAGGACCTGTTGGCGGATCTCCTGGATATCTCCAAGCTGGATCAGAAAGCCATGCGGCCAGATATCGTCAATACTGATATTGGCGAACTGATGAGAGGGCTGGCGCAGGAATTTGAACCGGTGGCTGAGAACGCAGAGCTGCACTTTCGGGTGCGCTTGGGGACAGGCTACGTAAGCACTGACCCGCGAATGCTAACCCGGATACTCCGCAACCTGTTGAGCAACGCGTTTCGCTATACCCGTGAAGGCGGGGTGCTGTTTGCGGCCCGCAAGCGTGGTCCCAATCTGGAAATTGGGGTGTGGGACACCGGTGTGGGCATTGAGCAGGAAAAGCTCAATGACATATTCCGGGAATTTCACCAGATACTGCCCAAGGGTGGCGGTCGCCAGGGTGTGGGCCTGGGGCTGGCAATTGTCGAACGCATGGCAAGGATACTGGCCTGCGAAATCCACGTGGGTTCACATCACGGCAAAGGCTCCTGTTTCAGTATTCTTGTTCCTCTGGCCCGGTTCACTGAGGCGACTGCCAGTAGTCAAAATGCGGAGCCGCCACCAATTGCACCTGTGTCCTTCGATGGGCTTCGTGTTCTGGTGATCGACAATGAAGAGCCGGTACAGGAAAGCATGCAGGCCCTGCTAGAGCGTTGGGGTTGCGTGGTCACCACGGCGGGTAGTGCGGTTGAGGCTGTGGCGCATTGCGGCGGCGCAGACATCATCCTCGCGGACTTTCACTTGGATGAGAACCTGACCGGCTGTCAGGCGGTGTATGCCGTACGCAGACACTTCGGTCGTGACATCCCGGCGGCCATCATTACTGCGGACCGCAGCGATGAAACGCGAAGGCTAATCAGTACACAGTATCTGTCCATTCTGAACAAGCCAGTAAAGCCTAACCGTCTTCGGGCTCTTGTCTCCAGTCTTGCCGCATCCCTGAACTCAGAGTCGCAATGACGGTCTACACTTTATTCTGTCAATCATTGTTTTGTCAGGAGAGTGTGACATGTCCGTTCCCGAGAACGCCCTCACGAACCACGAAGTAACTGTATGCCTGTCTGGCGGTGCCGTCCTGGGCCCCTTCAACGCCACTTGGTCGAAGGACGAAGGCGGTGACGTAAGGGAACTGGTGCGGGAGTATGATGGTTTTCTGCAAGGGGAGAAGCAGCGCCGCTTCAAGTTTCACCTTCACGACACCTACACCAACACGGTTCATACCCTGATCCTGAATTTTGATCAGGTTACCGGCATTTGCGACCATGTCAGACTGAAGTCACCGCCAAACGGGTGAGCCCCAATGCCTGTGAACAGAGGAGGATGTCATGACGAATTTCAGGACTGAAAAAGACAGCCTGGGCGAAGTACGCGTTCCTGAAGACGCTCTTTGGGGCGCACAGACCCAGAGGGCTATCGAAAATTTTCCGGTAAGCGGCCAGCCAATGCCACCGGCGTTCATTGCGGCAGTGGTAAGAGTGAAGCAGGCCGCCGCCGATGCCAACGCCAGCCTCGGTTTACTGGATAACGATCTGCGGGACGCGATTGTTGCGGCCGGTGACCGCCTGGTAAACGGTGAATTCGCTGACCAGTTCCCCATTGATCGTTATCAGACCGGGTCTGGCACGAGCACTAACATGAATGTGAACGAGGTCATCGCCGCCCTGGCGGCGCGGGAGGATGTTGAGATTCACCCCAACGACCACGTCAACATGAGCCAGAGCTCCAACGATGTGATCCCGACCGCCATCCATGTCAGTGCCGTGGCGGGTATATACGAGCGCCTGATTCCTGCGTTGACCCACCTGTGTGGGGTGATCTATGAGCGTGAGGCGTTGTTCGCGAATCAGGTCAAGACCGGTCGTACTCACCTGATGGACGCCATGCCGGTCACCCTGGGCCAGGAGCTGAGAACCTGGCGGGAGCAATTACTCGCCGCGGAAAGACGGCTTGAGGCGGCCGCCGATGATCTTCTGGCGGTGCCCCAGGGTGGCACGGCCGTGGGAACCGGGGTGAATGCGCTGGAAGAGTTTCCTGGGCAGTTCGTTAAGTTCCTCACCTCCAATACGGGTTACCACTTCCGCTCCCTGGAGCATAAATTCGTGGGGCAGAGTGCTATCGATGCGCCCGTAGCTCTGTCGTCCCAGTTGCGGGGGCTGGCCATCGTACTGACCAAGATCGCCAACGACCTGCGCTGGATGAACAGTGGGCCGATTCACGGTCTGGCGGAAATCAGCCTGCCGGCGTTGCAGCCTGGCAGCAGCATCATGCCAGGTAAGGTCAACCCGGTGATTCCCGAGTCGGTGGCCATGGTCGGGGCCCAGGTCATGGGGCTGGACAGCACCGTTGCCATGGCAGGGCAGTCGGGTAACTTCCAGTTGAATGTGATGTTACCGCTGGTTGGTGCCAATCTATTGGACATGATCGAACTGCTGACCAACGCCTCAACCATGCTCGGAGATAAGGCGATTCGGGATTTCACGGTGAATACCGATCATCTGGACGCCGCAGTCGGCAAGAACCCGGTACTGGTTACCGCGCTCAACCCTGAAATTGGTTATAGCCTGGCGTCTGATATTGCCAAGGAAGCCTACCAGACCGGGCGGCCGGTGATTGACGTTGCGGAAGAGCGCAGTGGCCTGGATCGCAACCGGCTGGAGGAACTGATGGACCCGCTGAAGCTGACCAAGGGCGGGCTTGCCTGATAGTAAGTAACCGCCAAAAGGGCGGCCCTGACGGAGACTGAGCCGATTGCTGATTTCTATCGAGCTCTTGGTAATGCTGGTGCTGGCAAATGGCGTACCGGTTCTGGCCGCCCGACTGTTTGGTCGGCGCTGGTCAGCCCCTGTTGATGGTGGCAGGCTATGGCGGGATGGGCGGCCGGTGTTGGGGCGCAGCAAAACCTGGCGCGGTGTCGTATCCGGTGCGCTGGCGTGTTGCCTGTTTGCGTGGATCACCGGGATAGGCGTCGTATTCGGCCTGGCGTTCGGGTTACTGGGGTTGACTGGCGATATCATCAGCAGTTTCATCAAGCGCCGTGCCGGGCTCGCCTCCAGTGCCCGGGCCTTAGGGCTCGACCAGATTCCCGAAGCCTTGCTGCCGATGCTTCTGGCATGGCTTTGGCTGGACCTGGGCTGGTTGATTGTGGCGGTTGTCGTGGTGCTGTTTACCGTGTCGAATATCCTGCTGTCGCCCATACTGTACCGCCTGGGTATACGCCATCAGCCGCACTGAGCCCGGGCTTTAGCCGGGGCCTCGTGTCAGGGTGTGTATCGTGACCTCTGGTGGGCAATTCAGCCGTACGTTGACCACCGATGTGCCTGCGCCTGGTGAGGTATAGCCCTGCATGCCGTTGCGGCGCCAGTAGCCGCGGCCGAGTTCTCTGGGACAATCGGAATCCAGGGTCACGGGGATGCCACCGGGCAGGCAGATCTGGCCACCGTGAGTATGGCCGCACAGGAAGATGTCGTAGCCCGCATGGGCAGCCTCGCGCCAGATCTCCGGCGTGTGGCTCAGTAGTACGCTGATGCCACCCGGGGGAATCTCGTCTCCTGCCCGGTGTAGGTTGTGTACCTTGTAAAAATGAGCATCGTCCACACCCGCCAGATAGAGTTTGTCCTCGCCACGCTGCAGTACGGCATGTTCATTCATCAGCAGGTGATAGTCCATGTCCTCAAGTCCAGGAACCATCCGCACGCTGTCGTGATTGCCCAGTACAGCGTAGGCTTTGCCGCGAATAGCGTCCCGCAGCCTGGCCATGCCATCCATGGCACCATCAATCGGGCCCCAGGTGAGGCGCCGGTAGTCCCCGGTGAGCACACACACATCGTACTCGAGGGGCTCGATTTGACGGATGACGGCCTGCAGGTTGGCTTCATCCATATCCACGTGGAGGTCGGTAAGGTGCAGTATGCGGTAGCCTTCGAAGGCCTGTGGCAGGTCCGGGATGTGGAACTGGTTGTGGGCCGTGTCCAGCCGGCGGCTGTTGTGCTGTCCCCGCCGGAACAAGCCGGCCAGTTTCAGGCAAGCACTGATGAAGCGTGGGGCGGAGGTGATGTTTTCCAGGTGGAACGAATGGCGGTCCGGGCCGAACACACGGGCTTCCGCTTCCCGCTCGATGCCCAGGCGCTGGCGTGCGTGTACCGGGCCAAGGCGGAGGCTCAGGCGATACTCCAGGAGGTCATCATGATTGTCTGGTGTATGGGCCCGGGCGGTCATTGCTGGTCCTGTTGGTTGTTGGAAACGTTACCTGTCACGATCCGGTCAACCCGTCCCTTCATTATGGTCGGGACTGGGAGTGATGCAACCGAAGCGTCATAATGTTCATCTTTCTTAACACACGTTCTTAACACACGTTGTCACGATCAGAGTGTTCCATGACCAAGGATAGCTTCACCAGGGAGACGTATGCCGGGGCCCTGCCAGCCTGGCACATTTTTCTGTTATTTCTGCGTCTGGGCCTGACGTCTTTCGGTGGTCCGGCGGCCCATCTGGGATTCTTCCATGACGAATTCGTAAAGCGCAGGCGTTGGTTGTCGGACGCAGCCTATGGCGAGGTGGTGGCACTGTGCCAGCTGTTACCCGGCCCTGCTTCCAGCCAGGTGGGATTGACCCTGGGGTTCCTTCAGCGCGGCTATCGAGGCGCAGCAGCGGCCTGGCTTGGCTTTACCCTGCCGTCGGCATTGTTGATGACGCTGTTTGCACTCGGCCTTGGCCTCTGGCCGGATGCCGGGCAGGGTGGCTGGATAACCGGCCTTAAGCTATTTGTGGTCGCCGTGGTTGCCCAGGCGGTCTGGCAGATGGGCAAAACCCTGTGCCCGGATGCTCCGCGCCTGTCGATTGCCGTGGTGGTCGCGGTTGTTCTGCTGATGGCGGGCGCAGCCTGGATGCAGATACTTGTCCTGCTTGCAGCCGGCGCGGCCGGTGCTGCGATGCACCTGCCGCAAAAGCGCGTGGAGGAGGCATTAACCATACCGGTTCAGCCCCGTCGCCCGATGGTATTTCTGGTGGTATTTTCCGCGTTACTGCTGTTGGCTTTTTTACCGTTGGCCGAAGGTTCCCTGGGCTGGATCGGGTCTGAACTCTATCGCGCGGGGGCGTTGGTGTTCGGAGGTGGGCATGTGGTGCTGCCCTGGCTTCAGGGGAGCTTTGTGGTGCCAGGGCACCTGTCGGCGGATACGTTTCTGGCCGGTTATGGTATGGCCCAGGCCATGCCAGGCCCGCTGTTTACTTTCTCAGCGTTTCTGGGAGCCATTGAGGGCGGCTGGACAGGTGCTGCCGTGGCTGTGGTCGCTGTTTTCCTGCCGGGAACCCTGCTGGTATTTGCCGGTCTACCCCTGTGGTCATATATTCGCAGCCATTCGGTTGCACGGGCGGCTCTGGCCGGGGTGAATGCCGGCGTTGTCGGGCTTCTGCTGGCGGCGCTGTATGATCCGGTGTGGACTTCTGCCGTACACAATGCAGGGAGCGTTGCGTTTGTTCTGCTGGCCTGGGTTTCCCTGTCGATATGGAAAGTACCGGTCTGGATACTGGCACCCGGCAGTGCGCTGGTGGGCTTGCTGGTTTTCTGATGCCCCCCAAAGTGGGGGTAGCTAAAACCAGTCAGGGAGGCCACACTTGGGCATTGGGAAACTAAATGAACGGCAATAATCCAGAAGCAGAGGCTGATTATGTCCACATCCTGCACGATTCCGGGCTTGAACGTACCGAAAAGCCGCTTTCCGGAGCCTGAAAGCGATTTGCCAACCGGCGATAACCGCGAGCAAAGGGTTGTGCTTGGGGGTGGCTGTTTCTGGTGTGTGGAAGCCGTTTTTCTGGCGGTGAACGGTGTCAGCCGGGTGGAATCCGGCTATGCCGGGGGCACGGCGGAAACCGCCAACTATGAGGCGGTGTGTGGCGGCCAGACCGGTCACGCCGAGGTGGTCGATGTTCATTACGACCCGCAGACCGTCAGCTTCGGGGAAATCCTGAAGGTGTTTTTCTCGGTGGCCCACGACCCAACCCAGCTTAACCGGCAGGGAAACGACCGTGGTACCCAGTACCGTTCCGCCGTTTTTTACGAGAATGACGAACAGAAACAGGTGGCGGAAGCCTATATTCGCCAACTGAACTCGGCGGGTGTTTATGATAACCCTCTGGTGACAACACTGGAGCCGTTGGAGGCTTTTTATCCGGCGGAAGACTATCACCAGAATTTTGCCGCACGGAATCCATACCAGCCCTACATCATGGCTGTTGCGGCACCAAAGATCGAAAAGCTTGTGGACACGTTTGGTGACCAGCTCAAACCTGGTTACACCGACAACAACATCGCCTGAGGAGGCTGCTATGAGCGTTTCTGCTGCAGGTTATGACCTGACCCCGCTAACGCCACAACAAGTGGATGAAAAGGCCGCGGGCCTGACGGACGAGGAGCGCCGTGTATTGCTGGATCATGGCACCGAGCGGCCATTTTGCGGCACCTTGCTGGACAACAAGAACGCAGGTGTCTATTACTGCCGGTTGTGCGAGTTGCCGCTGTTCAGTTCCGATTCCAAGTTCGATTCCGGTACCGGTTGGCCGAGCTTTTTTCAGCCCTTTGACACCGACCACATCCGTTACATTGAAGACAACAGCATGGGCATGGCTCGCACGGAGATCCGCTGCCCGCGCTGTGACAGCCACCTTGGGCACGTGTTTCCGGATGGCCCGCCGCCAACCGGCCAGCGTTACTGCCTGAATTCAGTGGCGATGGTGTTCAGGGAGAACCAGGCCTGACCGGCCTGGTTAGCGGATGACTGTCGACACCAGATAGCTGGTGTAGCAAACGTACACCAGCAACAGCAGCACGCCGTCCGGTCGCCCGATGGTCCGGGACTTACCCGTCAGCCCAAAGCTCATCAGCAGAAGCCCGATGGTGAGGGCTGTCATCAGGGTCCAGTCGCGGTAAAGCACTTCCATATCCACGGCCAGGGGCTCAATGGTCGCAGCCAGGCCAACCACGGCCAGAGTGTTGAAAATACCAGACCCCACGATGTTGCCGAGTATCAGGTCGTGTTCGTTTTTCTTGACGGCCGCCAACGCAGAAGCCAGTTCCGGCAGAGAGGTGCCGATGGCAACGATCGTCAGCCCGATGATCAGGTCACTGACGCCCAGGCTCTGGGCAATAAACACCGCGCCCCAGACCAGCATGCGCGAGCTCACCAGCAAAAGCACCAAGCCTACAACCAGCCACATCACGGCTATTTTCAGCGGCATCGGGTGGGCAACCAGTTCGGAGTCGGTCTCGCCGATCAGTGAGTCCCCCTTGCCCTGGATGCCTTGATAGATGGACCAGCCCATGACGGCTGCGAACACACCAAGCAGTACCCAACCATCGAGCCGAGTCAGGTTGCCGTCAATCAACTGGTAACCGGCGATGGCCGTCAGTACCAGTAGTAGCGGGAGTTCCTTGCGTATCACCTGGGAGTGCACGGCAATCGGTGCAATCACCGCAGTCACACCAACGATCACGGCGATGTTGGTGATGTTCGAACCGTAGGCGTTGCCCAGGGCCAACCCGGGATTGCCATCGAGTGCGGCCATGGCTGACACTGCCAGCTCAGGCGCAGAAGTGCCGAATCCGATAATCACCATACCAATCAGCAGCGACGGCATACCGAGGTGTTTGGCGGTGGCTGCCGCGCCTTCAATGAAGCGGTCTGCGCTCCAGACCAGTAAAACCAGGCCAGCGATGATTGCTGCGATTGCCAATAGCATAAAGGATGCCCTGTTGGTGTAAGCCGCACGGTATGAGACTAAAGTGGCGGTGATATCGTTGAGCACAGACGCGAGAATGTAACAAAGAGCGCCCGGCGAGCGCATTTTAAACGTTTGACCTACACACGGCCACCGTTGGTAAATAAATCAGGACGTTGGCCCTTGTCAGATATGTTGGCGCAACCAGCCCCAGGCGGGCCCGACCACGAGTCAGTTGATAATCGCAATTTATTATCCGATCAAAAAACGGGATAATCGCGCCACAATTTCCAAGCCCCTCTGCTGATCGTGGGCGGGCAACAGGCTTTAAACTAGCTAGGGTGATAACCAATGGCCGTTAGACAGGCAGATGTGGTGCTGGTCGGCGGGGGCGTCATGAGCGCCACCCTCGGCATGATGCTCAGGCAGCTTGATCCTTCCCTGGACATCGTCATGGTTGAACGTCTTGATCACGTCGCCCATGAAAGCACCGATGGATGGAACAATGCAGGGACCGGGCATGCCGGCTACTGCGAACTCAATTACACCCCCGAAACCGACGATGGCGATGTTGCTATCGAGCGGGCGTTGAAGATCAATGCCTCGTTCGAAGTATCGTTGCAGTTCTGGTCTCATCTGGTTGAGCAGGGGATGCTGCCGGAACCCAAAAGCTTCATCAACCGAACTCCTCACCAGAGCTTTGTATGGGGCGAGGATGGTGTGAAGTTCCTCAAGCGTCGCCACGAAAAGCTCAGCGCCCACCATTTGTTCCGGGAAATGGAGTACACCAAATCCCCGCGGGATCTGGAAGAGTGGATGCCGCTGGTGGTGAACAACCGCGACCCGATGCAGAAAGTGGCCGCCACGCGTATCAAACACGGTTCAGACGTGGACTTTGGCTCTCTCACTCGCAGCATGGTGGAGTTCCTGGAAACCACGCCGAACTTTGAGCTGATGTTAAGCAGCCCCGTGCATTACCTGGCCAAGCGCGACAATGGCCGCTGGAAGGTACGGGTGAAGAACCAGAAAACCGGCGAGCTGACGAAGCTTGAGGCTGGGTTTGTCTTCCTGGGCGCCGGTGGCGGCGCCTTGCCGATGTTGCAGAAGTCCAACATCGACGAATCCAAAGGCTACGGTGGTTTCCCGGTCAGCGGTCAGTGGCTGGTTTGCCAGAAGCCGGAAATCGTCCAGCAACATTACTCCAAGGTGTACGGTAAGGCACCGATCGGCGCACCGCCGATGTCGGTACCGCATCTGGATACCCGTATTATCAACGGGGAACCCGCGCTTCTATTCGGCCCGTTTGCTGGCTTTACCACACGCTTCCTCAAGCAGGGGTCGGTATTCGATCTGTTCGGCTCGGTCCGCTCAGCGAATCTTCGTCCCATGTTGTCGGTGAGCCGCACCAACATGGACCTGACCCGCTACCTGATTGGTGAAGTGTTCCAGTCACACAGCGACCGTGTGGCTTCCCTGCGCAATTACTTCCCGGATGCCCGCGAAGAGGACTGGCGCCTGCAGGACGCCGGCCAGCGCGTGCAGATCATCAAGAAGTCGCCGGAAGGTGGCGGTAAGCTGGAATTCGGTACCGAAATTGTGGCGGCGAAGGACGGCACCCTGGCCGCTTTGCTGGGTGCATCGCCGGGGGCTTCGACGGCTGTGCAGGCCATGATCGATGTGATCCAACGCTGTTTCCCGGAGCGTATGGAATCTTCGGAGTGGCAGGAACGCATGAAAGTGATGGTGCCTTCCTACGGCCAGTCGCTGGTAGACGATGAGCAATTACTCAAAAAAGTGCGGGAACGAACGCTCTCAACCCTGAAATTGAGCTGATATTCCCAAACGATCTAACGCTTTCGGAAGCGCTGGTAGTCCTGGCTTAAAAGCTGGGGCTGCCGGCGCTTTTTGTTTTCTGGGCGCCGGCCCCGGTTGCGATTTGCGCCTGAAACGTTAGGTTATAAGGAAACACCACCAAGGAGAACGAACATGAGCGAGCAAGAATTCGATCCGAATAAAGGCTATATCGCACTCCTGGGATGGAGCCTGAACGCGGTGGAAGCTGCCGATAAATTTGATCGACGATATGTGGTGGTTGCGCCGGATTGGGCGGAGGCTTACTGCAAGGAACATGATATTCCCTATGTACCTTGGAACTTCGAGCGCCTGAACGACCGGTCGGTTGAGATTGCTCAGACACTCAAAGAAATGGGCGTTGATGTGGCTATCCCATTGTTTGAGGAAACCGTGGAATGGGCCGGCGCTATCAACTCGGTTCTGATGGATCAGCCAAAGCTGTTCGGCCAGTCCATGTTGTTACGGGACAAGGCCCTGATGAAGCGCCGCGCGCAGCTGGGCGGCATTCGCGTTGGGATTTTCGAGGAAGCCCATGACAAGGACGACGTTATCCGTTTCCTCAAGCGCGTCAACCAGACCCTCTTGAAGCTGGACGGTGACCCGAACGATCCGATTCACCTCAAAGCATTCGACAAAGCCGGTTGTCTGGGCCACCGGGTGATTCGTACCCCGGATGAAGTAGACACCATTCCCGAGGAAGAATTCCCGGTGCTGATGGAATCCCATCTGGACGGTTGGGAATTTGCCGTCGAGGCCTGGATTCACAACGGCAAGATCGCATTCCTGAACATCTCGGAGTATGTGACCCTGGGTTACTCGGTGTTTGTGCCGGCCACGCCGGACCTGGAGAAATACCGGGAACAGATTACCCGCGAGATCGAAAAGCTGATCAAAACGTTCGATATCGAGTTCGGGTTTATTCACCCAGAGTACTTCGTGACCAGCGACAGTACCATGTACTTCGGCGAGGTGGCGTATCGGCCGCCGGGCTTCAAGGTGTTCGAGCTGCTTGAGCGTGCCTACGGCTTTAACGCCTATCAGGCACTGATCATGACCTTTGACCCGAAAACCACGGCAGAAGAGGTAAAAGCCTTCTTCCCGAAAGAGGTGGTGGATGCCAAGGGTTATGCCGGCTGTTTCGGCGTTTATCCGCGCCGCCGGGTGGTCAGCCAATTGGAAATGCCGGAAGAGACCGAGAACCACGATTACTTCGAGTCCCACGAGCTCACGCCGCCGCTGGAAGAAACGGTTACCAAGCGTACTGCCTTTGGCACGCATTGGGGCCTGGTTTACTTCTTCGGTGAAGACCCTTATGTAATGCGGGATTTACTGAAACATCAGGAAGAACTGGATTTCTATGTATAATTCCGTAAGGAATTAACAACAATGGGTCTGATTCAGACTCTGAGGAACACAGTTTGAGCAACTCCGACGCTGGAAACCCGGCACCTGTCGTCAATTTCGATAAGCTGGTTCAGCGACTGGACGATGCCATCGCGGCTCTCGATGAGAGCCGCGATTTTGCCAAGCTTGGCAAGTTACCCCGGTTGTTCGACATCGTGCGACGGGTGCTTCTGCAGCCGGAGGGCTGCCTTGCAATTGAACAGCGAGCCGAACGGCTTGAGAAAGCCGGCGTGTTCCTGGGAACAGACTGGGCAGACCCCTCCATTCTATTGCCATCGTTGACCACCTTTTCCCTGCAAAGCCCACAGGCCGACACGGTCATCATCGAAGCGCTCAGCGAATTGCGCTTGCTGGCGGTCGCGCGCGGTGAGTACCTGCATGAGTCGATGTCGGCGGAACAGGCACATCACTACCTGACCCAGGTATTGGCCATCAACCTGAACATGCTGTTTGGTGAAGCAGGCGAGGCCGAGCGGGAGCAGGGCAAGCTGGCACTGGTCAGCCGTGCGGTGGTACAGCATGTTGCCACCCAGATCGGCTATGAGCATGTCATCGATCAACTGATTGAAGAGATCTGGCGCATATTGCAGCAACGGCCTATTCAGGTCAGCAGCGTACGGCAGATGATTACCCAGATTGCACTGTGCCGCATTGATCCCAATGTGGATCTCGGTGGTGCGGGGCAGGGTGCGGAGCGTCTGATTTCAAGCCTTTACGGGCCAACACAGGCGTGCCGCGAAGATCCTGGCATTCCTGTTTACCAGGAACGGCTGCAGTCCATGGACGCCGTGGCCCTGCAAAGTGAGGCGACCGGTTTTGCCCGTTCCATGCACGACACCGGGTTGGTATCTCCCTATCACGCCACGTTTGTCCGCCACATCCTGGAGAGTCAGGATGCGCTATTGACGGAAGCCCTGGGCCTGTCCAGTACCGGCCGCGATTGTCTGCTTTGCTACAAGGATCTGGTGCATGAGTTGATCAATGAAGGCGTCTATCCGGAAACAGCCCAAGGTCTTTATGGCCTTGCGTTGATGCTGGAGCGAGGCATTCTCTATCAACCGCCACTTGCACCCGCGCTGTGGCGCCAGGCCAGGCTCTCCATCTGCCCGCAGGCCCGGGAGCGTATCCGATTGGCATATGGTTACCAGCCACAGCCGAAGGCATGGCTGTTGCAGGGGGTGCTTAACATGCTGGGCCAGCCCCTTGGCGTGGGGCAGGGAAACAACCCTACCTGCCAATCGGCACGGGCGCTGTCCATGTGGGCGTACAACGATCCGGACTATCTGCTGCAGATGGTGGCCTGGGCCGCCCGCGACAACGAAATCATCATGCACTTCGAGGGTTGCCCGGTATCTTCCTCCGGCAGCCAGGGTGGCGTGGCCTCCGAAGTAACGCTCGATTTGGATCCGGTTTCGCTGGTGGTAGTACCGCACCTTGACCGGATTTATGCGGAAATGGGCCGCCTGTGTACGGACCGCCAGGGCGACCCCCACCAGTGGGTTAACCCCGAGTTCCATGGTTGGTCCGCCGGCCGTGGATTCCGCATTAACGTGGATGTTGCAACCGGGCACCTGGAAGACCTGGACACCTTCCTGCGACATTTCTATGCCAGCTACCACCCTTACTATAATGGCAACCAGCCGCTGATCCATCCGCAACCGGCTGGCGTAGCGGTTACCGACAGTGCCGCAAGATTCATCGGCTGGCACGCGATTACCATCCTCCGTGTGACTCTGGACCCGGAAGAGGTCATGCGGGTGTATTTCTTCAATCCCAACAACGACAGTGGTCAGAATTGGGGTGACGATGTGGTGGTCAGTACCTCCAGGAAAGGGGAGCGGTTCGGTGAGGCATCCTTGCCCTTTGAACAGTTCGCCTCGCGGCTGTACATTTTTCACTTCGACCCCCTCGAACGGGGTGAACCCGCAGACGTGGGCGAGGAGGAATTGGAGCGGGTGATCAGCCGCGTTCACCGCAGTTGGGGCCGAGACCGGTTGCCGGCTGAGGCATTGCAGGCCGAACCCCCGCAGGAAAAGTAGACCCAACCAAGCCAGAACGGGAGAGATGATGACCGCTGAGGCCACTACCCGCCGCAACGGCGCCGAGCTGTTTGTTCGTGCCCTGGAAAACGAAGGTGTTCGGTACATCTTCGCGGTACCGGGTGAAGAAAACCTGGATCTCCTTGAGGCCCTGCGCGAATCCAGCATTGAGCTGGTGCTCAATCGTCACGAGCAGGCAGCCGGCTTTATGGCCGCGACCTACGGGCGCCTGACAGGCCGTGTGGGCGTTTGCCTGTCGACCCTGGGCCCTGGGGCCACCAACCTGGTAACCGCCGCTGCCTATGCCCAGCTCGGCGGCATGCCAATGATGATGATTTCCGGGCAGAAGCCCATTAAATCGTCCAAACAGGGGCTGTTCCAGATCCTGGATGTGGTGGACCTGATGCGGCCACTTACCAAGTACACCCGCCAGATCAGCAACGCCAACACCATCCCCGCCAAGGTGAGGGAAGCCTTCCGGTTGGCTTCGGAAGAGCGCCCCGGTGCGGTTCATCTCGAATTACCGGAAGACATCGCCTCCGAGGTGGCAGAGAGCGATACCCATATCTTCCAGCCCAGTGATGCCCGTCGGCCCACTGCCAGTACCAAGAGCCTGGACACTGCCTGCGACATGATCAGCAAAGCCAGGTATCCGCTGATCATGATTGGCGCCGGTGCTAATCGCAAACGGGTTTCCCAGGCCCTGATCCACCTGGTGAACGTGACTGGCATTCCCTTCTTCACCACCCAGATGGGCAAGGGCGTGGTGGATGAGCGCCACCCCCGTTACCTGGGTAATGCGGCGCTCTCGGCCGGCGATTTTGTGCACTGCGCCATTGATCACGCTGACCTGGTGATCAACGTCGGGCACGATGTGGTTGAGAAACCGCCGTTTTTCATGCATCCCGGCGGCAAACAGGTTATCCATGTGAACTTCAGCGCTGCTGACGTAGACCCGGTTTACTTCCCCCAGCACGAGGTGGTGGGCGACATTGCCAACAGCGTGGAGTACCTGGCCGAGAAATGCGGCCAGTGCTCTTCGCACGACTTCAGCCGGTTTATGGAAGTGAAAGCTTCCGTGGACAGCCATATGGCCGACAAGGCGGACGATGGCCGTTTCCCGGTTATTCCCCAACGAATCGTCAACGACGTACGCCAGGTCATGCCCGACGACGGCATCATCGCGCTGGACAATGGCATGTACAAACTCTGGTTTGCCCGCAATTATCCGGCCTACGACAACAACACTGTGCTGCTCGACAATGCCCTGGCTTCCATGGGCGCCGGCCTGCCCAGTGCCATGATGGCGGCCATGCTCTATCCACACCTCAAGGTGATGGCGGTGTGCGGCGACGGTGGCTTCATGATGAATAGCCAGGAGCTGGAAACCGCTGTGCGGCTGAAGCTGAATCTGGTGATACTGATCATCAACGACAATGCCTACGGCATGATCAAATGGAAGCAGGCCCAGGAAGGCTTTCAGAACTTCGGGCTGGATTACAACAACCCGGACTTCGTCAAATACGCCGATGCCTATGGTGCCACTGGCCATAGAATCACCCGTACCGAAGACCTGCGGCCGACGCTGAAAAACGCACTGACCTCGGGGGGTGTGCACCTGATCGATGTGCCCGTGGACTACAGCGAAAACCGCCGTGTGTTTGATGAAGAATTGGTAAATCTGACCTGTAACCTCTAAGGCCTGTAGTATTATTCGCCCAGTATTGAACATTGATTGAGGATGGGCGAATGAGTTACTCGTGGTTCAGAGTGGTGGCACTAGCGCTGGCGGCCGTGGTGGTCGCTGGATGCAGCAAGCCGGAAACGCCCCAGGAAGTGGCCGCTGAATTCTGGCAGGCCCTGTCCGAGAAAGACGCGGATACCGTTGCCGATCTATCGACGCTTGCCGCCCCCTCTGCCTTCGATGGCTACGCCCGGGACTGGTCTGGCACCGTGCCTGATTTCGGTCGGGTGGTCATCGACGATCGCGAAGCTACGATCGTAACCCGCCTGCCCGCTGAAAACGGCGTCCCCGGCGAGCGCCGGGAAGTGAATACCTACCTTGTGGAACAGAGTGGCGACTGGCTGGTGGATTACGACCGCACCGGCGAGGCGATCATGAATCCGTCTCCGTTTGCAGGTTTGATCGGAGAAATGAACCGGCTGGGCGAGCGCTTGACGGCCAGTTTCGGACAGTCCTCCGACGATCTCTCTCGCCAGATGGACGCCATTGCCCACGAATTCGAGGCGTATTCCGATCAGGCCCAGCGCCGGGCAGAGCAGGCCATGGAAGAGTACGGCCAAGCCCTGCAGGGGCTGATGGAAGAGTTGGAGGAATCCATCGAAGAGGCGTTGGAAGACAACCAGCGGGCGCCTGAGAGAGATCGAAGTGTCTTACAGCGAACCGCGGCGGACCTCAATCGAAGCAGCGACAGGCTGGATGAGCCGGATTTCGACGCCTTTGCCGACAGTTCTCGTGCGTTAGCTGAGGCGGGAGCGCGTATCTCGCGCCTGAGTGACGATACCTTCAAAAGCTACAAGCGCACGTGGGACGCCAAACTGGACGAAATCACTGAGCGTACCCGCATATTTTTTGAAGAGCTTCATGGGCGTGGGTGATAACCCGGCGTCATAGAACTGTCATATTGATCTGGTGTACTGAAGATGTGTTAGTCCCTGAAAGCGACTAAAGGAGCTCCTGCTCCACTGCATCTTTGGGCCAACGGACGGCTCCTTTTTACGCCTCTAGTATTACCCCGCCAGCCCGGTAACCACAAACCAGCCGGTCACCAGCGTGAGCGACGTTGCTACAATTGCCAACAACCCGTCCCTTGCTACGATTGCCAGCCCGAAGGCCGTCAACGCAGCGCCGCC
The DNA here is from genome assembly GCF_001566815.1 of Marinobacter sp. Hex_13. Lineage (NCBI taxonomy): Bacteria > Pseudomonadati > Pseudomonadota > Gammaproteobacteria > Pseudomonadales > Marinobacteraceae > Marinobacter > Marinobacter sp. Hex_13. The sequence goes on along the minus strand of NZ_LSMM01000036.1, from coordinate 37,133 downwards.
ACCATTGGCGCTGAAGGGCACCACCTCCATCGCCGGCATGGCCAGAGCCACCAGCATGCAGATAATGGCCATCACATAGAGCCCTGGCCCGTCCGCCAGAAACACCAGGCGCGGCCCTGTCCAACGATCCAGAAAACGAGCCGGTTTTTGCAGCCAGTCCAGTCCCTTCAAGAGCTTGTCCTGGGGCACGGAACGCTGGGAAATCCAGGACGGCATCCAGATGGTGCGTCTGTGGAACAACAGTTGCCCCAGCGTCAGCAGAACCACCAGCCCCAGAATGGTTGGAACGCCGGGAATGTCACCGATCAGCGGCGCCAGGGTGATCAGCCCTGCTACGAGCACCACGGGCCCGAACGAACGTTCCCCCACGCCATTCAGGATATCGTTCACCGACACTCGCCCGGCCCCGGCCGCCGACTCGCGGATCTGCTCCAGCAGTTGTTGCATGTTGGTAGGGTCGCCATTGTTGCGCATAGATAGGGCTCTTCCTCGAATCAGGGTAACGTCTGCCAAATCCGGCCTTTAAAACCTACCATTCCCGATAATCGGAAAACAGCGATTGTGGCCGAACAGAAGCGGAAATAATTGAAGCCTTTGCAGACCAGGACTAATCTCGATCCAGCGATAACAAAAACTTCAAAACCCGGAAATTCCCATGGCAGACTTGCTCAACGTTGACTGGATGCTCACCCTCAACCACCTGCTGTTGATGGCCATTGCCTACCTGCTGGCGTTCCCCATCGGTTTCGACCGGGAAGAGCAGGGGCCCCGGATTGGCCTGAGAACCTTTCCGCTGGTGGCCGTGGTCTCATGTGGCTTCATGCTCGTTGGCCGCGCCGTGATCGACTCCCCGGGCGAACAGGGCCGCGTACTGCAAGGCATTGTCACCGGCATCGGCTTCATTGGCGGCGGCGCCATCCTCAAGGACGACAGCCGAGTAATCGGCACCGCCACCGCCGCCAGTATCTGGAACTGTGGCGCGATCGGTGTGGCTGTTGCGTACCACCACCTTGAGATTGCCATAGCCCTGAGCGCCCTGAACTTCTTCACGCTGCGCTACATGGGAAGGCTGGTGCGGTCGGTGACCGGTGAGCCTGTGGTTGAAGATGGGCAGACAGCCAAGCCTGTGGAAGTTCGGGAGTCTGATAACAAAAAAAGCCCCTGAAATCAGGGGCTTTCTTGCGGTTGGTTGGTGGAGGTAGTGGGATTTGAACCCGATGCCGCACCTTCTCAAAGCGCCACGCCAAAACCCAAAACCGTAGACACTTTGTTGAAACCTATCGGCAGCGTTTTTGATATGCTTTGACAATCAAGTAACTGTGCAAGGACGCCAAATGCAAGCTAAAGAAATTGTTGTTAAGCCAGTGCTCCATAACGAATTTCGAGCAATGACGAATGCAATTGCAGCGTTTGCGACCGCAACTCTATTGATGTTCTTGCAAGGCAACTTCGGCGAACTCGATAAATATAGCGCCATGGCATTGTTCCTTTTCACAGCAGCGATCCCCCTGTGTGTTGCAGCCTCTTTCATCTCTTTCTTATTTTCTCAAAGAAGCCACATCCCGGCCTGGGCGAATACCATTCTGGACTTAATCATGGGTGCGGGCTGGGTAGGTGGTATCGTGGGCCTTGGCGCTTTGCTGGTATCGGCAAGTGGTCTTTTGGCTGCAATTTTCGCAATTTCAGTCTGCGTCGCTTTCTTTAGTTTTGTGTTTATCGCCTATGGGATCGGAAGAAGTGATGCTCAATCCAGCGTTGAGGAACTTCCTGAGTCAGACGAGAGCGGGGCTGAACTTAAGCCGGGTAACGATTTGGAGAGTTAGTCGTATGCGGAATGATCAGGTCAGTGTACGAGGTGATTTCAGGTGTGCTGCCGCTACAACGCAATCGACGTCCCACTGGTCCAGGGTCTTCTCGAAATCCTGGGCACCACCTACGCGTCCAACCCCGACGGTAGCGGCTACCGCCCATCACCAAAATGCAGCACCTTCAACACCCGATTGGGTAGCCTGGAACCAGTCCACTCTGGAAAAGGCGGTTTCACTCACATCGGGCCATCATCCCGGCCAGCGGCTTCCATGAATAGACCGGAGAGAAAGAAAGGGCATAAGCAGAGTGCAACAACATCCACCCTAAGAGCATCCCCCGTGATGCTCAAACCGAAAGACTTTAATATGTGGCTTGACCCACACCTGACCAACACAGACCTACTCCATCACCTGCTGAAAATCAGCATCAAAAGCCCTTGTTGGTGGGGCCAATAAAATCACCAGCGAACCTGGGATAAGCGGGGGAGGGTGAAATGATCGAAGCGGGCCAAGCGTAACCGAGAATCACGGTGTAGGCGTTCCCTCACAAGACTTTAAGACAAGTCCTCTACAAACCATGACCAGTAAACTAGCGGCGAGCTTTTTCTTCAGAATGACCGGAGCTCACCGAGGGCAAGATGCCTGGCAAGAGCGACACCTGCATAGTGGTGGTGTGACTTCAGGGAGAGCTCTGTTCTGACCCTTCCTAATTAACTTTTGTGTAATGTTTCCTCATTCCGTACTATCAAGTTTTAACTATGACTGCACGGAGGCACAATGCAACTTAGTTATCTGCGTATTAAGAATTTTAAGTCTTTCAAAGATGAATGCATCAATGTGGGTTCGCATCACGCTCTAGTTGGTGCTAATAATTCTGGAAAGTCTGGTGTTTTGAAGGCTCTCGACTTTTTGCTTAATCCATCAAAGAAAAATATCGATGAAGAGTCTTGGTATCATTGTCTCACAGATGAGCCGATATGGATTGAAGCAATATTTACAGAACTCTCAGGAAGTGAGTCCGAATCACTGAAAGGATACCTTCGAGACGATGGATCTTTTCATATCGCTCGATCTGCAACTGCACATGAAGAGCAAATTGATGGGGAGTTCGATTTTGATATTAGTCAGCATTTCCAAAAGAGTTCTCCAAAATTCCCTTGGCTTAATCCATCCAGTGTAAGCGCCAAGGCTATTAAAGAGTGGGACGAGGCCGGAGTGGCCGATACAGAAATTAACGGCAAGAAGTTTAGAGATTACTTGCCAAGTAGAAAGGTCGGTGACTGGAAGCAGGCAATTGAAGAGTTTTGTTCTGATGCCCTTCTTGAAAGTGATTACATTGAATGCTGGCATGAAAACCCAGCAGGATATTCAAGTGTTCTTAAGAGTATACTTCCTGCTTATATCTATGTTCCTGCAGTAAGAGATGTAAAAGATGAGGCTAAATATACCGCATCTTCGCCTTTTGGAAAGCTTTTAAAGAAAATTCTTGAGAATGTTGCTGAAGAGCGGAAAGCTGAAGTTGAGGTGCAGCTTAAATCTGTTGCTGAAAGCTTTAATAGAAATGATAATGGAATACGGATTCAGCAAATAGATGATTTGGAATCTTCAATAAATGGAATTTTGTCTGAATATATGCCAGCGGAAATAGAGATAGAGTTTGAAACTCCATCTTTCGATAAGATTATTCAATCGCCAAGATTGTTTTCACATGATGGTTTTAGAAGCTCGATAGAAAATAAAGGCCACGGTTTGCAGAGGGCGGTAATATTGTCGATTTTGCGTGCTTTCGCGCAAGATAATAATGATGCTCTTAACAATACCATATTTGGTATTGAAGAGCCTGAGATATATATGCATCCTCAAGCTCAAAGAACCCTTCGGAGAGTGTTTAAGCAGCTTTCTGATGGAGGTAGTCAGTTATTTTATTCTACCCATTCTTCTTTGCTTTTAGATATTGTTCATTTCGATGAAATTGTAAGGCTTGAAAGAAATGATAGTGATAATGGTGCATACTCTATATGTCGCCAGATTTCCCCAGGTGATTTAATATCGGATATTGAAAATCGTATCCCGAGTATGAAAGGAGTTGTGTCGTCGGAGTCTATTCGTCAGCATTATCATAATGCGTATCATCAGAATAAATCTGAAGGTTTTTTTGCTCAAAAGGTAATTTTGGTGGAAGGGGCTACAGAGTCTTACTGTCTACCGCTGCTGTTTGAGGCCTCCGAGTATAACCTAGACTATTATAATATCTCGGTTATAGAGTGTGGTGGAAAGGGGCAGATGGACAGATTGTATCGGGTATTTAATGAGCTAGGAATCGCTTGCTACATAGTATTCGACTTTGATCAGGGTTCTACCGATTCTGGTAGTAGAAGGACGTCAAAAGGAATTATGGAGTTAGTGGGGTGCTCAGAGGAGTTCAATGATGATTTCTTGGTAATTGATAATCTGTGCGCATTCAGAATTACTTGGGAGCACTACATGGAATCGAGTATTTCAAGTTATTCTGAGTATAAGGAGAAAGCGCATGAAATTCTTGGAAAAGTAGGAAAGCCTCTTGAAGCGAGATTTATTACACATCTACATTTGGAAAACGGCGGGGAATTACCTAAGGCGATTAGCGCTATTATTGAGCGTGTAATTAAGTTGCAATGGCGTGGTAGCTGTTTGGCATAGTACGTACTAAAGCTGAAGTTTGCACATGCTGCTTCAGCTTTATGTTCATTTTCAAATGTCATCGCTTTGATATTGCCTGAAACCGACACCACACAACACGACGGCCAGCCCATTTGTCTCCTGACCATCTGGGCACAGTTTCAGATCTTGGGAAAAGGTAGACTAACTCTGAGTGTTCCCTGAGTCTGATATTTCTTTTTCTAAGGCTTTGTTAAATTCCTTCAGTTTTGCAATTATTCTGTCTGAGTTTTTTGCTGCGAGCTGTCCGAACTCCTCTTTTCCTTCTTCAAACTCCAATTCCTGCCTGAGGCTGGATCTAAGCTCAGTGGTTACTTGGTGTGCCATTTTAAGTTTTTCTACAAGCCATTCAGAGTGTTGGAGCTCGAGTTTAATCCTGGAAGCTTCCAGGTTCGCTTTTTTCAGTAGGTGCTCTTGAGATTTTCTGTTCCAGAATTCGAAGGAGTGATTCAGTCGATTGTACTCGTCGTGGTTTTGCTCAGCTTTCTCGTGCCATGTAGTTATTTCGAGAATTAGTCGCTTAGACTCTGTCCTCGCGACATTCAGGTGTTCTTCTGTTTCCGCGAGCTCATTACTAAGTTGAATAAAAGGTATGAGCTGTCGTAGTCCTTCGAGATAAGCTTCCCCAAGTTGAGTGGCTAGTTCTCCGGCAACCTTTGCCGTTTCAATCTCTGATATGAGCTGGACCTGCCCAGCGCTTGCGGTGAAGTTGTTTAGCGATTCTGTTGAAAATTCGCCTTGTCTGAACAGTGTCGGCATCTGCCCGAGAAACACCTGCATATCTACTAAGTCTTTTTCAGCTTTTAAGTAGGTTTCTCTGCGCAGTTCTATTTTTCGTTGTGTCGATCTCTCAACGCGCTCCTGATCAAGTCGTTCCTGAAGTTGTCGAAAGTTGCTTCTATTTTGCAGGTGGATGCCAAAAAGGGTAATCAATGCGGCTGTGATAGCGGCGAGCACTGTGTCTGGCGGTGAGGGAATTTCGTGCAGGAGCTCAAGCATCGAGTTCAAGGAAAAGCTGTCCAATTTCTCACCCCGTTGGCAGTTGGTTGACACTTTTTGGAAATTGTTTGCTGTATAAACAAAAAAAGCCCCTGAAATCAGGGGCTTTTTTGCGGTTGGTTGGTGGAGACGGCGGGAATTGAACCCGCGTCCGCCAGTACTCAGCCTTGAGGTCTACATGTTTAGCGTCTCTCTATTGATTTAAGTTCAAGCGACCCGAGAGCCAGGGTGCAAGAACCGAGTTCTTTAGATCTTAGCCGTTAGCCAGTGAACTCTGGAAAACGGAGCATCCCGTAAGCGATGACGTCCTGAGATGTTGCTTCCGGGCTACGGGCGACCCGGTCAGGACGACTAGCAGCTTACGCTGCTAGTGCGTAGTTTTCGTCGTTTGCGACTATTGCGTTGCAGCTTTGGATTAACGAGATTGGCTGCCATCTCGACATGCACCCAAGGGTTCGCCACCGGCGTCGAAGCCATGTCGTCCCCTTACCGACAGTATATGTGGCTGCTTCCGCCAACTTCAAGGTTTTCCTGGTTTTGTTTTGTGGTGTCGGGTGGTCAGTTGTACCTATCAACTGGCGGCCCGGGCGGTGTTCTGTTCACTGTTGTGCAACGCGGCGTCCAGGAGTTCGGCAAAGCTGTCGCGGAAATGCCCCATCACACTAGCCGGGTCGGCCTTGATGTTCTTGTCGATAGTGATGCCGAATTGCACTGTGCCGGCGTAGCTGAATATGCTCAAACCGATGCCGATATTGCCGCTTTGGGGCACCCAGAACATAGGCTGGGTGAGCTTTGCTCCCGCCAAATATACAGGTTCTTTTGGGCCCGGCACGTTAGTGAGTACCGCAGAGGCCTTATTGCTGAGCATGGAGAGCGCCCGCCGCTCAAGGACATCCGGGCCGCGCCCGAACAGGTCCAGCAGGCTGTAGGTTACCTGAGCCTGATAGGAGCGTTTGAGGCGGTTCATGTTTTCCTGAACCTGGCGGAACCGCATGATCGGATCGGTCTCCTCCACGGGCAGGGTGACCAGCACCAGCCCGAACTGGTTGCCCAGGGTTTCGATCGGCTGTCGCATCGGGCGCAGGTTAAACGGTACGGCAACGCGAACACCGCATTCCGGCGTGGCCTCGCCGGTGGCTAGAAAATGCCGTTGCAACGCGCCGGCGGCGGCACACAGCAGCACATCGTTGGCGGTGCCGCGCAGGGCTCTGGCGCACACCTTCACTTCGGCGAGACTCAGCGGGTCGGCCCAGGCGACATGCTTGCGACCGCTCAGGGGTGTTTTCAGGCAGGTGTCTGGTTCCGCCGGGGAGAGGCCCAGCTTGAGCAGGTCGACGGCGATGTTGCCCGCGGTAGTGGCCAGTTTGAACGGGTAGCCCGGCTCGTTGCGGATGGACTTCAGAAACAGGCCTGCCTGGTCGATGGCGGTTTGTCCATTATGCAAAGCCCGGCTGGCGAGCTGTCGTAGACCTTGAGGTGCATGGGTCTTGGATTGGCTGGATGTCGATACCCGGCTGAGTCTCGGTTCCGGCGAGTTGTCGGTCAGCGAAAGCAGCACACGCACCAGTGAAATGCCGTCAGCAATGCAGTGATGGATGCGAACCAGCAGGACACAGCCACCCTGATAGTTCTCGATATAGTGGATTTGCCAGAGCGGGCGCCGGAAATCCAGCGAGGTGCTGGTCAGGTCGCTGGTCAGTGTTTGCAGCTCCTGTTTGCCTCCATCGCCGGGAAGGGCAAGAACGTGAATATGGTTGTCGATATGAAAGAGTGGGTCGTCCTGCCAGTACGTGCGGTCGCCTTCGGTGACGACGCGCTGTCGAAAGCGCCGGAAGGTGAGAAAGCGTTCGTCGAGCGTTCGCTTGAGGCGCTTGAGGGCAATGGGCTGATCAAACACCAGCACCGCTGAAATCATCATGGGGTTCTCGGGGCATTCCATGCGTAGCCACGAGCGATCTACTGCAGACATGGGTGTTTGTCGGCGTGTCATCACTTGCTCCCTTTGGTTCCCGTCTGTCCCTGGGTGGCCGCTGTCCTTATGCGGATTGGGGTAAGGGATCGAGTATAGGCTGATCAGAGAGGGGCTAAAAGAGGATGCAGATGCGACATAAAATGCGGGGAGAGGACGCCGGGCCTGGGGCCCGGCCAGCGATCAGACGTTGGTTTCGCGGAGGATGCGTTGTTTCTGGCGGTTCCAGTCCCGTTCTTTCTCGGTGGCACGCTTGTCGAAGAGCTTCTTGCCTTTCACCAGGGCAATTTCGCATTTCACCTTGTTCTTCTTCCAGTACATGGCCAGCGGAATGCAGGTATGGCCTGCCTGGTTAACTTTGCCGACGATCTTGGCAATTTCCTTGGCGTGCAGCAGCAGTTTACGGGTTCGGGTCGGGTCCGCGATAACGTGGGTTGAGGCGGCGGTGAGCGGGATGATGTGGGATCCCAGCAGCCAGGCCTCTCCGTCCTTAAGCAGCACGTAGGCATCGGTGAGCTGCGCCTTGCCGGCACGGATGGATTTTACTTCCCATCCGAGCAGGGCCAGGCCCGCCTCAAAGCGTTCCTCGATGTGGTACTCGTGTTTTGCCTTTTTGTTCAAGGCAATGGTGGCGCTCGGAGCGCCGGGTTTCTTCTTGCTCATGAATCGTTGATCCGGAGTCGGACAGAAAATTTACCGTGCGTAATCGTGCCGGAAAAGCGCGCATTGTAGCCCAGTAGTACCAGACTGGTCACGAAATCGGCGCGATTGACTGAGTCGATGGTCGTATGGGTTGTGATTCCTCCGCTACAATGTGCGCTGAGATGTCGTCAGGGAATGGAATGCCTACTCCATACGAAACACCAATCGGGTCGTGGACCCGGCCAACCACTTTTTTCTGGGCTGCGACCGGGGCAACCTTTGGTCTCGCGAACGTGTGGCAGTTCCCCTACCTGGCCGGCCAGCATGGCGGCGGGTTGTTCATATTGCTGTACCTGGCGTGCCTGTTGCTGGTCACGCTGCCGTTGATGGTCACCGAATCCGCGATGGGAAGATACGCCCGCCATGGATTGGTGCTGGCGATGGATGGTTTCGTTCGCAGCGCGCGACGGTCCCGGGCGTGGATGTGGGCTGGTCGTCTGGGGGTGTTGGCGGCTTTTCTGGTGCTTTCCTTTACGGCTGTTTTCGGTGCCATCGCTCTGGCCTACGTATTCTACGGAGCCATGGGCCGGTTTATTGGCGCCGGCGAGGCTGAAGCCGCAGGTATCCTCTCCGCGTTGGTGTCGGACTCGCGGGACTATCGCGTGTTCATGGGCTGGCACGGGTTCTTCCTGTTGCTGGTGGTGTGGGTGTCGATGCAGGGCGTGGTGGACGGTGTCGAGCGTGCAGTACGGGTGGTGGCACCGGCGATGATGCTGATTCTGCTGGCGCTCTGCGGTCTGGCCGCCTGGAGTGGGGATTTCCGCAGTGCGTCGGACTTCATGCTGGATTTCCGCCCCGCCGACGTGACCCTGGACAGTTTGCGGGCGGCGTTGTTTCACGCGTTTTTCACTCTTGGGCTCGGAATGGGCGTGTGGACCCTGTTCGGTGCCTATACACCCGCGGACACGCGCCTTAAGCGTTCCGTGCTGGCTGTGGTGTTGATGGACACCCTGATCGCCATCGGGGCCGGGTTGGCGATTTATTCGTTGGCGCCCGATGGCCATTCCATGGAAGGTGAGCGCGGGTTCGGGCTGCTTTTCCTGTCGCTGCCGGTGGCCCTGGCGGATCTGCCGGGCAGTCAGTTTCTGGTGGCGGCCGTGTTCCTGGTCATCGTGATGATTGTGTGGACGACGTCTCTTTCATTGCTTGAGCCGGTGGTTGGTTGGTTCCAGGAGTGGACAGGCGCACCAAGGGGCTTGTCCGCCTTTCTGATGGGCAGCTCAGTCTGGCTGGCGGGGCTTGGGTCGTTGCTGTCCTTCAATCTATGGTCCGACGAGCGTTTCGCCGGGGGCACCTTATTCCGCTGGCTTGAGCTGATCACGGGTGGCCTGCTGATTCCACTGGTGAGTATCCTGATATCCGTCTTCGCGGGCTGGTACCTGACCCGAAATCTGACCTTCACCATACTGGGAAAGGCACCACGTCTGATTGGCCGTATATGGTTCTGGGTGATGCGCTTGATCTTGCCGCTGGTGGTGGCGTATATCGGCCTGCAGTACACCGCCACGTCGCTGGTGGCGTTGTGCGACAGCGGTAGCAACGGATTGTGGTGCAAACCTACCGTAGAGTTGGCGCCAAGCTCAATGACGCCAACTGCCCCCGATGCGGGTGATTCCAACAATGAAGCCGGTGATGCTGGTGGGGGTGGCGAGCCAGAGACCAATCCGGGCGAGCCAGGAGAGAAGAGCGGTAAGAATGGCCCGGCTGGGCAGGAAAGTGACCCCAACAACGGTGATATCCTTTATCATAGCGTCTGATATTGGCGTCCCGATTAAAGGGGCTCCCCCTTTGCAGGGTCTTCAACTCAAGAGTATTCGCAAGCAGGACGTCCGGTTCCAATGCCCCATCAGATCGACAAGACCGCGCTGGTTATGCACTCGGCGGAACGCATGTTCCACCTGGTCAACGATGTTGCCAGCTACCCCGACTTTCTTCCCTGGTGTTCAGCCAGCCAGGTGCACGAGCAGACAGACCACGAAATCATGGCATCCATGGATATCGCCAAAGGTGGTATCCGTCACCGGCTGACCACGCGCAACCAGCTGTACCTGCCGCATACCATTGAAATGAGCCTGGTGGATGGCCCTTTCCGTAACCTTAGCGGTCGTTGGCAGTTCAAGCCCCTGCAGAATAACGCCTGCAAGGTGATTCTCACGCTGGAATTTGAGTTTTCCGGATCCTTGTCGAGGATGACGTTCGGGCCGGTCTTCAATCAGGCTGCGAATACCATGGTGGACGCGTTCTGCCGTCGCGCAGACCAAGTGTATCTCGGGGGATAACAATGATTCGAGTTGAGGTGGCCTTTGCCAGGCCAGACAGGCAGGAAATCATCAGCTTGAGTGTCGAAGAGGGCACCACGGCTGTGGAGGCTGTGAAGCGTTCCGGCATTGTTGCCATATTTCCTGAGGTCGATCCGGAAAATGGCGATATGGGGATCTTCGGTAAGGTGATCAAGAATCCGTCCGCCCACGAGTTGCGGGACGGCGACCGGGTTGAAGTTTACCGGCCGCTGCAGATCGACCCCAAGCAGGCCCGGCTTAACCGGGCAAAGAAGAAGGGCTAAGGCTTGAGGCTGGCTCAGTAGGCGGGCGTTTCTTCCAGCAGCTGGGCTTCGTAATGGGAATACTGGTCGTTATCGTAGTAGACGATGACCCGTTGTTCCTTGATATCGCCACCACTGCGCTGGAAGGTATACACATAGTACTCCCGGGACGGATCGGCGGGGTTGGTCATCAGCGGGGTGCCCAGCAAGGAGTGGACCTGGCTGCGGGACATGCCCTCGGCCAGTGATGTCAGCTCTTCGTCGGTCAGTATGTTCCCCTGTTGTACGTTGATCTTGTATACGCCTGGGAAAACACAGCCAGCCATGATGAGAGTTAGAATGAGAGCTGTGAGCTTTTGCATCGCCGGGGGAAATCCTCTATCTTGAAATCGCCTGCCAGGGGCAGGTGTGACACGGTCTGACCGTTAACATGCGGCTTCATCATACCGGAAGCCGTGAGGCACACCAAAGAGTGAATCGTAACATGTCATCCGAAAACACCGAATTACGAAAAGTCGGTCTTAAAGTCACTCTGCCAAGAGTGAAGATCTTCAATATTCTGGAGAACTCCGAGGAGCATCACCTCAGCGCCGAGGATGTGTACAAAAAGCTCCTCGAACAGGGTGATGACGTGGGCCTGGCAACCGTCTACCGGGTGCTGACTCAGTTTGAGGCAGCTGGCCTGGTTCTGCGCCACAACTTTGAAGGTGGGCACGCCGTATTTGAGATGGCCGGCGACGATCATCATGATCACATGGTCTGCACTCAGACCGGCGAGGTCATTGAATTCGTCGATGAGGTGATCGAAGAGCGGCAGCAAAAGATTGCCAAAGAACGAGGCTATGAGATTGTCGATCACAGCCTGATTCTTTACGTCAAACCCCTCAAATCCTGATCATTCAGGATTTGTTCCGGAAAAAGAAAAAAGGGGGCGGGGTTTTAGCCCGCCCCAACAACTCTCAGGATCGAGAGGGGAATACGCTTACCTTTCAAACTGTTCAGTGATGCGTAGCCTGGCCTTTCGTGAACATTTCGTGGGCATGGGCAATGGTGTGTTCGGTCATATCCACACCACCGAGCATTCTTGCCACTTCGCTGACCCTGCCATTGTCGTCCAATGACTCGATCTTCGAGTAAGTGGCGTCTGATTCCGTAAACTTGCTGACGAACAGGTGCTGATGGCACTGGGCCGCTACCTGGGCAAGATGGGTGACGCACAACACCTGTCCATTACTGCCCAGGCTGCGAAGCAAGCGACCAACCACTTCGGCGGTGCCGCCACCAATGCCTACATCCACCTCGTCAAAGACCAGTGTTGGTGTGGTGGAAGTTTGCGCAACCACCACCTGAATGGCCAGGCTGATGCGTGAGAGTTCGCCACCCGAGGCTACCTTGGCTAGCGGACGTGCGGGTTGGCCCGGGTTGGCGCTGACCAGGAATTCAATGTCTTCCAGGCCGTGGGGCGCAGGCTCGTCGCCTTTGTTGCGGCTCAGGTGGGTTACGAACTGGACCGCTGGCATGCTCAGTTGGGCGAGCTCCTCCGCGATGCGCTGATCGAGGTTGGCAGCAGCCTGTTGGCGTGCGTTCGACAACTCGGTGGCCAGGGTATTGAAGTGGCTTCGCTGTTCTTCCAGTTCCGCCTCCAGCTTCTCAACGCTGCCCTCGCCGTCGTCCAGCGATGCCAGTTCGGCACTCAGGCTCTGGTGGAATTCCGGGAGAGTCTCCGGTGTGATGCGGTGCTTGCGGGCCATCTGGTAAATGGCACTCAGGCGCTCTTCCACTTCGGCCAGTCGGGCTGGGTCGGCGTCGTAATCTTCCACAAAGTGGCGCAGGTTGTCGCCAGCCTCGGTGATCTGAATCTGGGCTTCATTCAGCATCTGGATGGTTTCCGTCAGTGCCGGTACCTCCACCGGCAACTGCTCCAGTTGCTGTAAAGCCTGGCGCACCAGATCCGCTGCGCTATTCTCATCTTCCGTGCATAGCAGGGTAGCCTGATGGCTGTTGTGTAGCACCGTGTCGGCATGGCTGAGCCGTTCCTGTTCTTTCTCCAGCTCTGCCTGCTCTCCGTCTTCCAGCGCCAGGCGATCCAGTTCTTCCACCTGGTAGCGCAGTAGCTGCAGGCGGGCTTCTGTCTCATCGGCATTCTGCTGGCGTTCGGTCAGCCGCTGGCGGGTTTTGTGCCAGGCTTTCCATGCATCCCTGGTTTGCTCTCCCAACGCTTCTGCGCCAGCGAACTCGTCCAGCAGTTTGCGGTGAGTCTCCTTGCGCAGCAGGGACTGGTGCTGGTGCTGGCTGTGGATGTCCATCAAGGCGCTGCCCAGATCTTTCAGGTGGGCAAGGGGGCAGGGCTGGCCGTTGATGTAGGCGCGAGAGCGGCCATCCTTGCTGATCACTCGGCGCAGGATGCATTCGTTGTCATCGTCGAGCTCATGGTTTTCCAGCCATTGCCGGGCTTCGGCAATGCGGGACACGTCGAAAGTAGCGGTAATATCGGCGCGTTTGGCACCATGGCGTACGGCGCCAGCGTCGGCGCGCCCGCCCATGGCAAGGCCGAGGGCGTCCAGGACAATGGATTTGCCGGCACCGGTCTCTCCGGTCAGCGCCGTCATACCCTTTCCAAACTGAAGTTCGACCCGCTCGGCAATGGCGTAATTGGAAACAGTGAGCTGTGTGAGCATGCAGAGGTCCTCCGCTCAATTCCTGAATACTGTGATTACATACAGTGACTGTGAATATATACAGGGTTTTTGCTGTTTGCAAACATCGGCTGGCGAATTTGTGAATGAATGAGGTGCGCAACGGTTGAAACATCCGATACGGGCCCCATATCCGTTCGCAAACATGTTTTTTTCGGCCCATGGCGGTCGGAAACCAAACGTTAACTGGCCGGTCGTCTGGCCGCCGACGATCAAGCAGGAGTAGTCATGAGCGCTGACGAGAATCGTAACGAACAGGTGGAAGAAGAGTTGAAAGACACTGCGGAAGCCGCTCCCGAGGAAGAAACGGCGACGGAAGACAGTGCCGAAGCCGCTCCGGAAAGCGAAGTTGAGGCCCTGAAGGCCCGGGCGCAGGAGTTTCAGGAGCAGATGTTGCGTTCCCAGGCGGAGATGCAGAATGTTCGCCGTCGCGCTGAGATCGATGTGGAGAAAGCCCACAAATTCGCGCTGGAGAAGTTTGTGAAGGAGCTTCTGCCGGTCGCTGACAGTCTGGAAAAGGCGGTTGAAAGCACAGAGGGGCATGAAAGTGCCGGCGAACTGGTGGCCTCTATTCGTGAAGGGGTCGAGATGACTCTTAATCTGTTCATGGGGAGTCTAGGCAAGTTCAATGTGGTTCAGCTTAACCCCGTGGGTGAGCCGTTTGATCCCCAGCAGCACGAGGCCATGTCCATGGTGCCGGCACCTGATGCCGAGCCCAACAGTGTGGTGGCTGTGGTCCAGAAGGGCTACACCCTGAACGATCGCCTTGTTCGTCCCGCGATGGTGGTGGTCGCCAAGGCTGAAGACGCGCCAAAAATCGACGAGCAGGCTTGAAAAGCAGATTAAAGCGCCAATATAGCCAGTAAACAGGCGGCGCACCGGGACTCCGGGGCAACTTTCAAGGCAGCCGGAACTGAATTGAACAACCGAATTGGAGTAATTGCATGAGTAAGATCATTGGTATCGACCTGGGAACCACAAACTCCTGTGTAGCCATTATGGATGGCGACAAGGTCAAGGTTATCGAAAACGCCGAGGGTGATCGCACTACCCCGTCCATCGTGGCGTATACCGAAGACGGTGAAACGCTGGTAGGTCAATCTGCCAAGCGCCAGGCGGTCACCAACCCGAACAACACCCTCTACGCCATCAAGCGTCTGATCGGTCGTCGCTTTGAAGACGACGTGGTCCAGAAAGACATCAAGATGGTGCCGTACAAGATCGCCAAGGCAGACAACGGTGATGCCTGGGTCGAAGTGAAAGGCGAGAAGATGGCGCCGCCGCAGGTGTCTGCGGAAATCATCAAGAAGATGAAGAAAACCGCAGAAGACTATCTGGGCGAGAAAGTGACCGAAGCGGTTATCACCGTGCCGGCCTACTTCAACGACAGCCAGCGTCAGGCCACCAAAGACGCCGGCAAGATCGCTGGTCTGGACGTGAAGCGGATTATCAACGAGCCAACTGCTGCTGCGTTGGCCTATGGTCTCGACAAGAAGAGCGGTGACCGTACTGTTGCTGTTTATGACCTGGGTGGTGGCACCTTCGACATCTCCATCATCGAGATCGCCGATGTGGACGGTGAGCACCAGTTCGAAGTGTTGGCCACCAACGGCGACACCTTCCTGGGTGGTGAAGACTTTGACATGAAGCTGATCGAGTATCTTGCCGATCAGTTCAAGAAAGACAGTGGCATTGACCTGCGTGGCGACTCGTTGGCGATGCAGCGACTGAAGGAAGCGGCTGAGAAGGCGAAGATTGAGCTTTCCAGCAGCCAGCAGACCGATGTGAACCTGCCTTACGTGACGGCAGACGCCAGTGGTCCCAAGCACATGAACGTGAAAGTGACTCGTGCCAAGCTGGAGTCACTGGTTGAAGAGCTGGTCGAGCGCAGTCTCGCGCCGTGCCGCACCGCGCTGGAAGATTCCGGTGCCAAGATCGGTGAAATCGACGAAGTCATCCTGGTCGGCGGTCAGACCCGCATGCCGATGGTTCAGGAAAAAGTGAAGAACTTCTTCGGTAAGGAAGCGCGTAAGGACGTGAACCCGGATGAAGCTGTAGCCATGGGTGCTGCCATCCAGGCGGCCGTGCTCTCCGGTGATGTGAAAGACGTTCTGCTGCTGGACGTTACCCCGCTGACCCTGGGTATCGAAACCATGGGTGGCGTGGCGACACCGCTGATCGACAAGAACACCACGATCCCGACCAAGAAGTCGCAGACTTTCTCCACTGCGGATGACAACCAGACTGCAGTGACCATTCACGTGGTCCAGGGTGAGCGGAAGCAGGCGACACAGAACAAGTCACTGGGTCGCTTCGACCTGGCGGACATTCCGCCGGCGCCCCGTGGTACGCCGCAGATCGAAGTCACCTTCGATATCGATGCCAACGGTATCCTGAACGTGTCGGCCAAAGACAAGGCGACCGGTAAAGAGCAGTCCATCGTCATCAAGGCGTCTTCAGGTCTGAACGACGACGAAATCGAGAAGATGGTTCAGGACGCGGAAGCCAACGCCGACGAGGATCGCAAGTTCGAAGAGCTGGTCCAGGCCCGCAACCAGGGTGACGCGATGGTCCATACCGTGCGCAAGACCCTGGCCGATGCTGGTGACAAAGTGTCTGACGGCGAGAAAGAGTCTATCGAAGCTGCGATCAAGGAGCTGGAAGAAGCTCTGGCTGGTTCTGACAAGGACGACATCGAGGCCAAGACTCAGAAGCTGACGGAAGCGTCTTCTGAAATGGCCCAGAAGATGTACGCGGATCAGGCAGAGCAGGCGCAGCAGGCCGGGGGCGAAGAGTCTGCCCAGTCCGGTTCCAGCGACGACGCCGTTGATGCCGAGTTTGAAGAAGTCAAAGACGACGACAAGCGATAAAACTTAAGATCATCAGGCAGTTGGAAAACGCGGGAGCTCTTCCGCGTTTTCCTCGTTTTACCAACAGGGTTTTAGAGCATGGCCAAGCGCGACTATTACGAGATTCTCGGGGTGTCCCGGGAAGCGGATGAAAAAGAGATCAAGCGAGCCTACCGCAAGCTTGCGATGAAGTATCATCCTGACCGGAATCCGGATGATGAGGACGCCGATCATAAGTTCAAGGAAGCCAGTGAAGCTTATGAAATACTCTCCGATTCCTCCAAGCGCGCAGCCTACGACCAGTTTGGCCACGCCGGTGTTGATGGCTCTGCCGGCGGCGGATTCGGAGGAGGCGGCGGTGGTGCCAGCTTCTCCGACATCTTTGGCGATGTGTTTGGTGATATCTTTGGTGGCGGTCGCGGTGGCCGCAATACGCGCGGGGCTGACCTGCGTTACACCCTGGAGTTGGACCTGGAAGAGGCGGTAAAAGGCAAAACCGTCCAGATTCGGATTCCTGGCCACACCGAGTGCAACACCTGTGACGGTTCCGGGGCCGAGAAGGGCTCACGGCCGGAGGCTTGTGGTACCTGTAATGGCATGGGTCAGGTACGGATGCAGCAGGGCTTCTTCACTGTGCAGCAGGCGTGTCCTACCTGTCGCGGTTCCGGCAAGATTATCAAGAACCCGTGCAAGAAGTGTCACGGTGCCGGTCGCATCCAGGAAGAGAAAACGCTGTCCGTCAAGGTGCCGCCGGGCGTGGATACCGGTGATCGTATTCGTCTCTCCGGTGAAGGCGAGATGGGTGTTGAAGGTGGCCCTTCCGGTGATCTCTACGTGCAGGTCGCGGTTCGGGAGCATTCCATCTTTACCCGTGATGGTCGCAACCTCTACTGCGAAGTGCCTATCAGCATCGTGGATGCCAGTCTCGGTGGCGAACTTGAAGTGCCGACGCTCGATGGTCGCGTTAAGCTGAAGATTCCACCGGAGACTCAGACCGGCAAGCTGTTCCGTTTGCGGAACAAGGGCGTTAGCCCGGTTCGTGGTGGTCCGTCCGGTGATTTGCTGTGTCGCGTGGTTGTGGAAACTCCGGTTAACCTCACCAAGCGTCAGAAAGAGTTGTTGGAAGAATTCCAGAAGACCCTGGACGGTGGCGATGGCAACCAGCACGGTCCGCGAAAAACCTCCTGGTTTGAAGGTGTGAAAAGCTTCTTCGACGAAATGAAATTCTGAGGGCAGACGTGATGAGGGTAGCAATCATCGGCGCCGCAGGGCGCATGGGCAAAGTGTTGATCGAAGCCGTTGACGGAACTGAAGGCCTGGAACTTGGCGCGGCAGTCGTCGAGCCTGGCAGCAGTCTTATCGGCGCCGACGCCGGTGAAATGACCAGCATTGGTAAGACTGGCGTCAAGATGGCTGGCAGCCTCGCCGAAGTGAAGGAGGATTTCGACGTACTCATCGACTTCACCTTCCCGGATCTGACCCTGGAAAATGCGGAATTCTGTAAAACCAACGGCAAAATGATTGTGATCGGTACCACCGGCCTGACCGACGCCGAGAAAGAACAGCTCGCCGTTGCCGCCGAAAAGGCCCCGGTGGTGTTTGCCCCCAACATGAGTGTGGGCGTCAACGTCACCCTCAACCTGCTGCGCACCGCCGCTGCAGCCCTGGGCGACGACTACGATGTGGAAATCATCGAAGCCCACCACCGCCACAAGAAAGACGCGCCGTCGGGCACGGCCTTGCGAATGGGCGAAGTTGTCGCCGATGCCCTCGGTCGAGACCTAAAGGAATGTGCTGTCTACGGCCGTGAAGGCTTTACCGGGGAGCGTACCCGCAAGGAGATCGGCTTCGAAACCATTCGGGCCGGCGATGTGGTTGGTGATCATACCGTTCTGTTCGCCACTGAGGGCGAACGCATTGAAATTACCCACAAAGCCAGCAGCCGGATGACGTTTGCCAAAGGTGCGATGCGTGCGGCCTTGTGGTTGGAAGGTAAGCCGGCCGGGTTGTACGACATGCAGGATGTGTTGGGGCTGAAGTAGCGACGAGTAAGATTTCGCGTGGACACAAACTGCCATATTTCGTACAATAAGGCGGTTTAACTGCACCAAGCGTAGCTTTGACAACGCTCAACAGAAAAAGCGGGACGGAGTTCAACTCCCTCTCGCTTTTTTGCGACCTGAATTTGCGCTTGCGTTCCTGTTCGTGACGAACCTGTACGCCACTCGATGAGGATACAAGCCTTGAGTACACCTGCCATCCTTGCACTCGCAGACGGAAGCCTGTTCTACGGCACCGCCATTGGCGCTGAAGGGGAAACCAGCGGAGAGGTGGTGTTCAACACCGCCATGACCGGTTATCAGGAGATCCTGACCGACCCGTCCTACTCCCGCCAGATTGTCACCCTCACATACCCTCACATCGGCAGCACCGGTGTGAATGAAGAAGACATCGAATCCGATCGCGTCCAGGCCTCCGGCCTGATAATCCGTGATCTGCCCCTGCTGGTGAGCAACTGGCGCAGCACCGGCTCGCTACAGGACTACCTGCGCGACAACAACATCGTCGGCATTGCCGATATCGATACCCGTCGCCTGACCCGAATCCTGCGGGATAAAGGGTCCCAGAATGGCGCCGTGGTCGCCGGCGCAGACGCCACGGCCGAGCGTGCTCTGGAGCTGGCCAACGCTTTTCCGGGCCTGAAAGGCATGGATCTGGCGAAGGAAGTCACCTCGGAAAAAACCTGGACCTGGAGCCAGAGTGAGTGGGATATCGAAAGTGGCTATGGCGAGCGCACCGAATCAAAATTCAAGGTCGTCGCCTGGGACTACGGTGTGAAGCTCAACATCCTGCGCATGTTGGCCAGTCGCGGCTGTGATATCACTGTTGTGCCAGCCCAGACCCCCGCTGCCGATGTGCTGGCGATGAATCCCGATGGTATTTTCCTGTCCAACGGCCCCGGCGACCCCGAGCCATGTGACTACGCCATCAGCGCCATTCGCGATGTGTTGGAGACCGACATTCCGGTTTTCGGCATCTGTCTTGGCCACCAGTTGCTGGCCCTGGCCAGCGGGGCCAAGTCCATCAAGATGGGGCATGGCCACCATGGCGCCAACCATCCGGTACAGAACATCGCCGATGGTACCGTGATGATTACCAGTCAGAACCACGGATTTGCAGTGGACGAAACCAGCCTGCCGGACAATCTGGAGGCGACCCACAAATCCCTGTTCGACGGTTCTCTGCAGGGAATCCGCCGTACCGACAAGCCAGCCTACAGTTTTCAGGGTCACCCGGAGGCGAGCCCCGGCCCGCACGACGTAGCGCCGTTGTTTGATGAATTTATCCGCCTGATGGAGGCACGTTGATGCCAAAGCGTACCGACATTAAAAGCATTCTGATCCTGGGCGCGGGCCCCATCGTGATCGGGCAGGCGTGCGAGTTTGACTACTCTGGAGCCCAGGCCTGTAAAGCCCTGCGTGAAGAGGGGTACCGGGTTATTCTGGTGAACTCCAACCCGGCCACGATCATGACCGACCCGGTAATGGCCGATGCCACCTACATCGAGCCCATCACCTGGAAGACCGTTGCCAAGATCATCGAGAAAGAGCAGCCGGATGCATTGCTGCCTACCATGGGTGGTCAGACAGCCCTGAACTGCGCTTTGGACCTCGAAAAGCACGGCGTTCTGGCTGAGCATGGTGTGGAAATGATCGGCGCCAACGCCGACACCATCGATAAAGCTGAAGACCGTGATCGTTTTGACAAGGCCATGAAGAAGATTGGCCTGGAGTGCCCTCGCGCCACGATCGCCCATTCCATGGCGGAAGCCTGGGAAGTGGCCAACGACATCGGATTTCCCTGCATCATCCGCCCGTCCTTCACCATGGGTGGTTCCGGCGGCGGTATTGCCTACAACCGCGACGAATTCGAGGAAATCTGCACCCGTGGTCTGGACCTGTCGCCGACCAACGAGTTGCTGATCGATGAGTCCCTGATTGGCTGGAAAGAGTACGAGATGGAAGTTGTCCGCGACAAAAACGACAACTGCATCATCGTCTGCGCCATTGAAAACTTTGACGCGATGGGCGTGCACACCGGTGACTCCATCACCGTCGCGCCGGCCCAGACGCTCACCGACAAGGAATATCAGATCATGCGGAACGCCTCTCTGGCGGTACTGCGTGAGATCGGTGTGGAAACTGGCGGTTCCAACGTGCAGTTTGGCGTAAACCCGGACAACGGCCGTGTCGTCGTCATCGAAATGAATCCCCGGGTGTCGCGTTCTTCGGCGCTGGCGTCCAAGGCAACGGGTTTTCCGATTGCCAAGGTGGCGGCCAAGCTGGCGGTGGGTTACACCCTTGATGAACTGCGCAATGAAATCACCGGTGGTGTTACTCCGGCCTCGTTCGAGCCCAGCATCGACTATGTGGTCACCAAGATTCCGCGCTTCACCTTCGAGAAGTTCCCCCAGGCTGATGCGCGCCTGACCACCCAGATGAAATCCGTGGGTGAGGTGATGGCCATCGGTCGTACCTTCCAGGAGTCGCTGCAGAAGGCCATGCGTGGTCTGGAAGTGGGCTCCGACGGTTTTGAAGAGAAGGTCGACCTAAGCACCACCGACGGCCAGGAAACCCTCACCCAGGAACTGAATGTGCCTGGAGCCGAGCGCCTTTGGTACATCGGCGATGCCTTCCGAGCCGGGATGACCGTGGAAGAAGTGTTCAACAACACGCATGTAGATCCATGGTATCTGGTACAGATCGAAGACCTGATCAAAGAAGAGGCTGCCCTCAAATCCGCCGGCAAGGCGGATATTGATCGCGATACGCTGTTCCGCCTCAAGCGCAAAGGGTTCTCCGATGCGCGCTTGGCCAAGCTGCTCAGCATTTCTGAAGTCAGCTTGCGCAAGCTGCGCCATGATCTGGACATTCGCCCGGTCTACAAGCGGGTGGATACCTGCGCGGCTGAATTTGCCTCATCAACCGCCTACATGTATTCGTCCTATGAGGAAGAGTGTGAGGCGGGTGCCTCTGATCGCGAGAAAATCGTTGTCATTGGCGGTGGCCCCAACCGCATCGGTCAGGGTATTGAGTTTGATTATTGCTGTGTTCACGCCGCCCTCGCTATGCGCGACGATGGTTATGAAACCATCATGATCAACTGCAACCCGGAAACCGTTTCCACCGACTACGACACCTCGGATCGGCTCTACTTCGAGCCCATTACCCTGGAAGACGTGCTGGAAATCATCCACGTCGAAAAACCCAAGGGCGTGATTGTCCAGTACGGCGGCCAAACCCCGCTGAAGCTGGCCCGTGGCCTGGAAGCGGCGGGTGTGCCGATTATCGGTACCAGCCCGGATGCCATCGACCGCGCCGAAGACCGGGAGCGTTTCCAGCAGATGATCGGCCGCCTCGGCCTGATTCAGCCGGAGAATGCCACCGTGCGCAGCCACGAAGAAGGCATCCTGGCGGCTCGCGAGATTGGTTATCCGCTGGTGGTACGCCCCTCCTACGTGCTGGGTGGTCGGGCCATGGAAATCGTCTATGACGAGGAGGAGCTGGTTCGCTACATGCGCAATGCCGTGCTGGTCTCCAACGACAGCCCGGTGCTGCTGGATCACTTCCTCAACGCCGCCATCGAAGTGGACATTGACGCCATCAGCGACGGCAAGGACGTGGTCATCGGTGGCATCATGCAGCACATTGAGCAAGCGGGCGTGCACTCCGGTGATTCCGCCTGTTCCCTGCCGCCCTACACCCTGCCGAAAGACGTGCAGGATGAAATGCGCGAAGCGGTGCGGAAGATGGCCATTGAACTGGATGTTATCGGCCTGATGAACGTGCAGCTGGCCTGGCAGGGTGGCGAGATCTACGTGATCGAGGTGAACCCGCGGGCGTCCCGTACCGTGCCGTTTGTGTCCAAGGCCATCGGGGTGTCCCTGGCCAAGGTGGCGGCCCGTTGCATGGCTGGCAAGTCACTGGCAGAGCAGGGCTTCACCCAGGAGATCGTGCCGACTTACTATTCCGTCAAGGAATCGGTGTTCCCGTTCAACAAGTTCCCGGCGGTGGATCCCATCCTGGGGCCGGAAATGAAGTCCACCGGTGAGGTGATGGGTATTGGTGACAGCTTCGACGAAGCCTTCGCCAAGGCGGCCCTGGCCTCCGGTGAGCGTCTGCCGGCCAAGGGTACGGCCTTCATGTCCGTGCGGGACGTCGACAAGCCCGGGGCCGCGAAAGTGGCGCAGGACCTGATTGACGCTGGCTTCAAGGTGATTGCTACCACCGGTACCGCCAAGGCGTTGAAACAGGCCGGGCTCACTGTTGATCGGGTGAACAAGGTTCGTGAAGGGCGTCCGCATATCGTGGACGCCATCAAGAATGGTCAGGTGCAGCTGATTATTAACACCACCGAAGGTCGCAAGGCGATTTCCGACTCGGCACAGATTCGCCAGTCGGCCCTGCAGACCAAGGTGACCTATACAACGACACTGGCGGGCGGCGAAGCCTTCTGCAGGGCCATTAAATTCGGCCCCGAGCGCACTGTGCGCCGCCTCCAGGATCTACACGCAGGAAAGTAAGACTATGGCTGACAGAGTACCCATGACAAAGGCGGGGGAAATCCGCCTACGTGAGGAGCTTCAGAAACTGAAGTCCGAAGATCGTCCCCGGGTGATCGCGGCTATTTCCGATGCCCGCGAACACGGCGACCTGAAAGAGAACGCGGAATACCACGCCGCTCGTGAGCAGCAGAGCTTTATCGAAGGGCGTATCCAGGAAATCGAGGGCAAGCTGTCCGCAGCCCAGGTGATCGACGTTAACACCATCGAAAACACCGGCAAGGTGATCTTCGGCACCACGGTGCGGCTGCTCAATGTCGATACCGACGAGCAGGTCAGCTACCAGATCGTTGGTGAGGATGAGGCAGACATCAAGGCTGGGAAGCTGTCCATTTCCTCGCCGATCGCGCGGGCGCTGGTAGGTAAAAGCGAGGGCGACGTGGTTGCCGTGCGCGTGCCTTCGGGGACCGTTGAGTATGAAATCGAGCAGGTAGAGCACATCTGACGTTCATCGGGTGCGGATTCTGCAAACAAAAAGCCGGCTGCGAACAGCAGCCGGCTTTTTACATTGTGCGGTTCTAGCGTGCTGGCAGCGTCAGTGTTTCTGGCGCAGCAGGTTGGACAGCTTGGGGTTGGGCTTTTTCGCCCGGCGCAGGATCACGGCGATCTTGCCGATGGTCTGCACCAGCTCCGCACCGGCGGCTTCGCACAGGGCGGCAACGGCTTCCTGGCGGGTTTCGCGGTCCTGGCTGGCAACCTTGATCTTGATCAGCTCGTGATCGTTCAGGGCCCGCTCGAGTTCCTCCTGAAGCCCTTCGGTCAGGCCCTTGTCGCCGACAATGATAACGGGCTTCAGGTTGTGGGCGATGCCCCGGTATTCCCGGCGCTGTTCCGGCGAAAGACTCATTATGTGATCTCTTTATGGGTGCGATTAATAAAACGTCAGCGGCGAAATGCTCGCCAATTCCGTATAATCGCGGGATTGTATCAGATCAATCGGCCGGTGAAATCGCCGTTACCACGTACCCAGATGATTGGAGGTCCAATTGGAGTGCTTTATGGAGGTAGGTCTTGGCTCGCTCGAAAACCAGTGACCGCTGGCTGAAGGAACATTTTGATGATGTCTGGGTCAAAAAGTCCCGGGAAGACGGCTATCGTTCGCGGGCCAGCTACAAGCTGATTGAGCTCGACAACAAAGACCGCCTGTTCCGGCCCGGGCAGACCGTTGTGGATTTGGGGGCCGCGCCTGGTGGCTGGTCCCAGGTGGCGGTAGAACGGGTTGGTGACAACGGCACGGTGGTCGCCAGCGATATTCTCGAGATGAGCCCGATTGCGGGTGTGGCGTTCGTTCAGGGCGATTTCACCGAGCAGTCAGTGCTTGACGAATTGCTGGATTTACTGGGTGATCGCCGCGCTGACGTTGTAATTTCGGATATGGCACCCAATATGAGTGGTATGGCGGCAGTGGATATTCCCAACGCCATGGGCTTGGTGGAGCTGGCGCTGGATATGGCTCAGCAAGTCCTGAAGCCCGGCGGCGTGTTTGTCGCCAAGGTATTTCAGGGAGAGGGATTTGATGCCCTGCTGGCTGAAATGCGTAAAAGTTTTGGCACCGTTGTCAGCAGGAAGCCTGACTCCTCCCGCGCAAGATCCAGGGAGATTTATCAGGTGTGCAAGGGATTTAAGGGCTGACCCGCCCCGGAACGGAATGACCGTGGGATTGACACCCCCGCAGTGGTCGATACGGATAGGCCGATTCTGGTGGACGGGCGTACAATTGGTGTAAGGTGTCAGAAAAGGCTTTCTCCTGACGGGGCGATCCTTCAATTCACAGGTGACGATCCTTGAACGATATGGCAAAAAATCTGGTTCTCTGGCTGATTATAGCCGCCGTACTGCTGATGGTGTTTCAGAATTTCACACCCACCACCAGCGGACAACAGGTCAATTATTCGCAGTTTGTGGAAATGGTGCAGGACGGACAGGTCCGTCAGGTCACCATTGACGGTCTGCAGGTTCAGGGTATCCGTGGTGACGGCTCCCAGTTCCAGACCATCCGCCCCCAGGTGTCCGACAACAAGCTGATGGATGATCTGCTGGCCAACAACGTGGAAGTCATCGGTAAGGAGCCGGAGCGTCAAAGCCTCTGGACCCAACTGTTGGTGGCTGCCTTCCCCATCCTTATCATTATCGCGCTGTTCGTATTCTTCATGCGACAGATGCAGGGCGGTGGCGGTGGCAAAGGGCCTATGTCCTTTGGCAAGAGTAAAGCCCGCCTGATGAGCGAGGATCAGATCAAAACTACCTTTGGTGACGTTGCCGGTGTCGACGAGGCCAAAGAAGACGTCAAGGAGTTGGTGGATTTCCTGCGGGATCCCAGCAAGTTCCAGCGTCTTGGTGGCAGTATCCCCAAGGGCGTACTGATGGTGGGTCAGCCGGGTACCGGTAAGACCCTGCTCGCCAAGGCGATTGCCGGCGAGGCCAAGGTGCCATTCTTCTCGATCTCCGGTTCGGACTTCGTGGAAATGTTCGTGGGCGTGGGTGCCTCCCGTGTCCGTGACATGTTCGAGCAGGCCAAGAAGCAGAGCCCCTGTATCATCTTCATCGACGAGATCGATGCCGTTGGCCGCCATCGTGGCGCTGGCATGGGTGGCGGTCACGACGAGCGTGAGCAGACACTGAACCAGTTGCTGGTAGAGATGGACGGCTTCGAAGGTAACGAAGGCGTTATCGTGATTGCTGCCACCAACCGTCCGGACGTACTGGATCCGGCGTTGCTCCGCCCGGGTCGCTTTGACCGCCAGGTCGTTGTCGGGCTGCCGGACATCATCGGTCGTGAGCAGATTCTCAAGGTTCACATGAAGAAAGTGCCTCTGGCCGATGGGGTGGAGCCTGTGTTGATTGCCCGTGGCACGCCCGGCTTCTCGGGTGCTGACCTGGCGAACCTGGTGAACGAAGCTGCGTTGTTTGCGGCCCGTCGTAACCAGCGTCTGGTTTCCATGGAAGAGTTTGAGCTCGCGAAAGACAAGATCATGATGGGCGCCGAGCGCAAATCCATGGTCATGAGCGAGAAAGAGAAGCGTAATACGGCTTACCACGAGTCCGGTCACGCCATTGTCGGGCGTCTGATGCCTGAGCATGATCCGGTCTACAAGGTCAGTATTATTCCTCGCGGCCGCGCATTGGGTGTCACTATGTTCCTGCCAGAGGAAGACAAGTACAGCCACAGCAAGCGCTTCCTGATCAGTTCCATCTGCAGTCTGTTTGGTGGCCGTATTGCCGAAGAACTGACCCTTGGTTTCGATGGTGTCACCACCGGTGCTTCCAACGATATCGAGCGGGCAACCAGTCTGGCGCGTAATATGGTCACGCGTTGGGGGCTGTCGGAGAAGCTCGGCCCGCTGCAGTACGATACAGACAGCGAAGAGCCTTTCCTCGGTCGCTCTGCCGGTCAGGCGCAAACGGTCTATTCTCCGGAAACGGCGCAGCGTATTGATGAGGAAGTTCGCAACATCATTGACAGCTGTTATGAAAAGGCGAAGCAGTTGCTCGTCGATAACCGTGACAAGCTCGACCTGATGGCGGACGCCCTGATGAAATACGAGACCATCGACCGTCACCAGATTGATGACATCATGGAAGGTCGTGAGCCCCGTCCGCCGAAAGGTTGGGGTGATAGCGGTCCCTCCGGTGGTGTTCCGGCTGATGAGCCTGAGCAGGCGCCTGCTCCGAAGGGTTCCGACGACGGTCGCCAACCAGGTGTTGGTCGACCGGCCGGTGAGCACTGAGCCAGGCTGGATACTGATCCGATGTAGTTGAAGACTGAACGCCGCCCCTGACGGGGCGGCGTTTGTTTTTGCGGGTTGCAGAAAAGGTTATTTATGCAGATAAATTTCGCGGGCAGGGTTCTGGATATGTCTGGCTGCCACGTCATGGGGATTCTGAACGTGACGCCGGACTCCTTTTCGGATGGAGGTCGGTACAATACCGTTGAGATTGCCCTGGCAAGGGCCCGCGAGATGGTGGCGGACGGTGCGGCTTTTATTGATGTGGGTGGTGAGTCCACGCGGCCAGGTGCCACGCCGGTGTCTGTCGAGGAAGAGCTTGAGCGAGTGTGTCCGGTGGTGGAGGCGATTGCCCGTGATTTGGACGTTGTCGTTTCGGTTGATACCAGTTCTCCCCAGGTTATGGCAGAGGTGGTGAAGCTCGGTGCCGGGATGATCAACGACGTCAGGGCGTTGCAGCGGGATGGCGCGCCCGAGGTGGTGGCAAGCGCTGGAGTGCCGGTGTGTGTCATGCACATTCAGGGTGAGCCGGATACCATGCAGGATGATCCTCGCTACCGGAGTGTGCGGCGGGAGGTGAGTTCGTTTCTTACCGAGCGAATGCGGGTGATAGAGAAAGCCGGTGTGCGGCCAGACAACATCATCCTTGATCCCGGCTTTGGTTTTGGCAAGTCTCCGCAGCACAACCTGCAGCTCTTGGCCTCGCTGGAACAGCTGCAGTTGCTGGGGCACCCGATTCTGGTGGGCATGTCCCGCAAGAGCATGCTGGGCCATATCACCGGTCGTGATGTCAGTGAACGCTTGCCCGCAAGCCTCGCTGCCGCGACAATATCCGCCATGAAGGGCGCATCCATCATTCGCGTCCACGATGTCAGGGAAACAGTCGATGCCGTTAAAGTGGTGACGGCAATGGAGGAAGCTGGACGATGAGCGACAGAAAATATTTCGGCACGGACGGTATCCGGGGTCGGGTGGGCGAATTTCCAATAACCCCCGAATTTATGCTGCGCCTGGGTTGGGCTGCGGGGCAGGCCTTCAAGCGGGATGGGCAGCGCAACAGTGTGCTGATTGGTAAAGACACCCGTCTCTCGGGCTATATGTTCGAATCCGCCCTCGAGGCAGGTTTGTCCGCGGCCGGAGTGGACGTGAAGTTGCTCGGGCCCATGCCCACCCCTGCGATCGCCTACTTGACCCGAACCTTTCGCGCCTCCGCGGGTATTGTCATCAGTGCGTCCCATAATCCGCACCACGACAACGGTATCAAGTTTTTCTCCCCCGCTGGGACCAAGCTGGATGATGCTTTGGAAACAGAGATCGAGAAGTGGCTGGATAAGCCCATTGAGGTCTGCGGCTCGAAAGAGTTAGGCAAGGCGTTCCGGGTTGATGACGCACCAGGCCGATACGTTGAGTTCTGTAAGAGTACGGTACCCAACGAGTTTTCACTCGAAGGACTTCATATTGTCCTGGATTGCGCGCACGGTGCTACCTACCACGTTGCCCCGAAAGTGTTCCGTGAGTTGGGGGCGAAGATTTCCGTGGTAGGGGGCGAGCCTGATGGTCTGAATATCAATCTTAATGTCGGTTCCACTCACATGGGGTCATTGAGCAAGGCCGTTCTGGAGAAGCAGGCCGATCTCGGGATCGCCTTTGATGGCGACGGTGACCGGGTGCTCATGGTGGATCGTGACGGCTCGGAAGTCGATGGCGACGAGTTGCTCTACGTTATCGCCGCACAACGTCATGCCGCCGGAACCTTGAAAGGGGGTGTTGTGGGCACCCTGATGACCAATCTGGGCGTTGAGTTGGCGCTCAGGGAGCAGGGTATTGATTTCGAGCGTGCCAAAGTCGGCGACCGTTACGTCATGGAGCGGCTTATCGACAGGGGTTGGCTGCTCGGCGGTGAAGGTTCCGGCCATATGGTCATCCGGGATTGCACCAGCACTGGTGACGGTATTGTGTCTGCGCTCCAGGTATTGTTGGCCATTCGTCGCGCAGGTAGCTCCCTGGCAGACCTTCGCCAGGGTATGAGCAAGTTGCCTCAGAAGATGATCAATGTGCGGGTCAAGCAGCGCTTTGATCCTCTCGGGCGTGACGATATTGTCAGGGCCGTGGAGTCGGCGGAAGCCAGGCTGGGTGGCGGTGGTCGCGTGCTGCTGAGGGCATCGGGCACCGAGCCTCTGATCCGGGTAATGACGGAAGGGCAGGATGAGGCACAAATCGTGAAAATTGCCGAGGAACTGGCTGTTGTGGTTGAGAATTCCCGGGCATGATTTTGTGCTTAGGGGCAGTTGTCTGCTGTAAAAGACTGCTGTATAGTTCGCCCTCCCTTGAATCAGGGATTTTTTATGCGCCGTAAGATTGTCGCCGGCAACTGGAAAATGAACGGGTCGAAAGACTTGGTAAGCAATCTGGTTGGTCAAGTCCGGTCCGAATTAGCATCGTTTGATAATGGTGTGGAGGCTGTTATTATTCCTCCCGCCCTGTTTGTTGGCGATGTCGCTGAGCAGGCTGGCGATAAGCTGGCTGTTGGTGTTCAGAATGTAGCGTGCTGGGGTTCAGGCGCCTACACCGGGGAAATCTCCGCGGCGATGGCAAAAGATTGCGGCTGTGGTTTTACCTTGGTCGGGCATTCGGAGCGCAGGCAGCTCTTCGGCGAAACCGATGAGCAGGTTGCCACCAAGGTCGGGCAGGCCCTGACGTCAGGGTTGGTCGCTGTTGTTTGCGTTGGCGAGACCCTCGAAGAACGTGATGCGGGCAAGGCTGAAAGTGTCGTGTCGCGACAGGTTCGCAAGGCCCTCGTTGACGTTGGCAGTGAGTCATGGCAGCAGGTTGTGATTGCCTATGAGCCGGTTTGGGCCATAGGAACGGGTAAAACCGCCACCGCTGATGATGCCCAGGCCATGCATGCCGCTATCCGCGATGTGTTGAAGTCCCTTGGGGCTCCGGCGGATGAGATATCGCTGCTTTACGGCGGCAGTGTAAAAGCGGATAATGCCGCGGCGCTTTTTGCTCAGCCGGACATCGATGGTGGGTTGATTGGTGGCGCGTCATTGGATGCAAGCGATTTTGTAAGTATTTGCCGGGCGGTGCCAGGCAAGTCCTGAGCGTTAAAGGTTCGCGAAAGCCATTAGCAAGAGTCATTAGAGAGTCATTATGGATTGGGTCGAAACACTGGTTGTCGTTCTGCACGTGCTCATTGCGGTGGCGCTGGTGACGCTGGTCCTGCTCCAGCAGGGTAAGGGTGCCAATGCCGGTGCTGCATTTGGTGGCGGCGCCTCCCAGACCGTGTTTGGCAGCGAGGGCAGCAGTAGCTTTCTGACCCGTGCCACAACTTTGCTGGCTATCGTATTTTTTGTAACGAGTTTTTCGCTGGCTGTATTTGCCAAGCAGCGTGCCGAAGTGGCAGGTGAGGCGGGTATTCCTGTAGTCCAGGAGTCACCGGCCGAATCGGATGCCGGGCAGGCTGAGGGTGAATCAGCGACAGAAGGCGAAGACGGGCGCGGGGATGAAAATAAACTCCCCGAGCTCGAGTAAAGGTGCTGCCCAGGTGGTGGAACTGGTAGACACGCTATCTTGAGGGGGTAGTGGCGAAAGCCGTGCCGGTTCGAGTCCGGCCCTGGGCACCATATAAGAAGAAAAACGGCTTGGATTTACCAGGCCGTTTTTTTTGGTCAGTCCTTGACCAGTAAGGCCGGCGTCTCTATACTCCGGCGGATATTGGAGCGGGCTCCGGGCACATTTGCCCTGCCGGTTCCAGGCAGGCCAGGTGTCTGTCAGCAGGGGGTGTTTAGATTGCTTTTCCCCTGTGAGTTCTTGCAACAAAGGGCCCCACTTTTTAGGGGCTTTTTGATTAAGGGGCCTGGCGCATCAGGCCCTGGTGCATAAAAAGGGCTGATCAACAGCCCTTTTTTTGTTTTTGGGGTCGGAAAAATCGAGTAACGGAGACGGGATAACCTTGTCAGCCAAGTTGAAGCAGCTGGAAGAATTGCTCAGGCCCATTGTGGAAGGCCTGGGTTACGAGTTTTGGGGCATTGAATTTCGCTCCCAGGGACACCATTCCCTGTTGAGAATTTTTATTGACGATGCTGAAAACGGCATCGGCATTGAAGACTGTGAGAAAGTCAGTCGCCAGGCCAGCGGCGTAATGGATGTGGAAGACCCCATTCAGACGGAGTATACCCTGGAGGTATCTTCTCCGGGCATGGACCGGCCGTTGTTCCGTCTGGAGCAATATGAGGCATTCGCAGGCCACCAGGTCCAGATCAAATTACGAATGGCATTTGAGGGGCGTCGCAAGTTTCAGGGCCTGATTAAAGGCATTGAAGGTGAAGACGTTGTCGTGGTTGTTGATGATCACGAATACCTGTTGCCATTCGATAGCATCGAGAAAGCCAACATCGTTCCGGTATTTGAGTAAGTCAGTGGACGCAAAGTTTATTTTTAAGGGCAGGGCAATCCAATGAGTAAAGAGATCTTGCTGGTGGTTGAATCCGTCTCGAACGAGAAAGGTGTCGAGAAGGACGTGATCTTCGAAGCAATCGAGCTGGCACTCGCCACCGCTGCCAAAAAACGCTACGACGACGAGGAGGCGGACATCCGCGTTTCCATCGATCGCCGCACCGGCGAATATGAAACGTTCCGTCGCTGGCTGGTGGTTGATAACGATGCGGTTCCTGCTTTGGGCACCGAGCTGACCATGCAGGAAGCGGAAGAAATCGACAAGAGTCTGCAGCCCGGCGATATCCACGAAGAGAAAGTGGAATCCGTTGCCTTCGGCCGTATTGGTGCCCAGGCAGCGAAGCAGATCATATTCCAGAAAGTGCGGGAAGCCGAGCGCACCAAGATTGTCGACAGCTACCGGGATCGCGTGGGTGAGCTCGTCTCTGGCACCGTAAAGAAAGTGACACGTGACAACGTCATCGTGGATCTGGGTGCCAACGCCGAAGCCTTGCTGCCCCGTGAACACCTGATTCCCCGTGAAACGTTCCGGATGGGTGATCGTGTGCGCTCTCTGCTGCAGGAAATCCGTACCGATCATCGCGGCCCGCAGCTGATTCTGAGCCGTACCGATCCGCAGATGCTGATCGAACTGTTCCGCATTGAGGTGCCGGAAATCGCGGAGGAGCTGATTGAAATTCGTGGCGCAGCCCGGGACCCAGGCTCCCGCGCCAAGATTGCGGTCAAGACCAACGACCGCCGGATTGATCCGGTGGGTGCCTGCGTGGGCATGCGTGGTTCACGAGTACAGGCAGTTTCCAACGAGTTGGGTGGCGAGCGTGTGGATATCGTGCTGTGGGACGACAATCCCGCGCAACTGGTCATCAATGCCATGGCACCGGCGGAAGTGGCGTCCATCGTCATGGACGAGGACCGCCATACCATGGAAGTGGCAGTAGCTGAGGACAATCTGGCCCAGGCGATTGGCCGGAATGGTCAGAATGTTCGGTTGGCGACGGACCTTACCAGCTGGACGCTGAACGTCATGACAGAAGAGGAAGCAGGTGAGCGTCAGGAGCAGGAGTATAATTCTCTGCTCGAGCACTTCACCGGCAATCTGGATGTGGACGAAGAATTTGCAGGTGTCCTCATTGAGGAAGGGTTTACCTCCATTGAGGAGGTAGCGTACATCCCCATGGAAGAGATGCTTGCCATTGACGGTTTTGATGAAGAAACCGTGACCGAATTGCGTCGCCGTGCCAAGGATGCCCTGTTGAATCAGGCCCTGGCCAGTGAAGAGGCGCTAGAGGGCGCTGAGCCCGCAGAAGATCTTCTCGCAATGGACGGTATGGATCGTGGCCTGGCTTTCAAGCTGGCCGGTATGGGGATTCGTACCATGGAAGATCTTGCAGAGCAGTCGGTTGACGACTTGCTCGACATTGAAGGAATGGAAGAAGAGCGTGCCGGCCAGTTGATTATGGCAGCACGCGCCCCCTGGTTTGAAGACCAGGCTTAATCGGGAGGAGGACCAGTATGGCTGATGTAACGGTAAAACAACTGGCCGCAGATGTAGGCGCTCCCGTGGATCGTTTGCTGCGACAGATCGTGGAGGCTGGCCTGAAAGCCCGCTCCGAAGGGGATTCTGTTACCAGTGATGAGAAGCAGCAGTTGCTGACCTATCTGAAAAAGAATCACGGTGAGAGTGAGGCTGAGCCCAAGAAAATCACTCTTAAGCGCAAGACAACAACCACGCTGAAAGCGGGCCGTACCAAAACGGTCAATGTTGAGGTTCGCAAGCGCCGTACGTATATCAAGCGCGCCGAGCTCGAGCCGGAAGCGGCGAAGCAGGAAGAAGCTGCCGAGCAGGCGGCTGCGTCCCCGGAAGAGGCCCCAGCGCCAGTCGCGGCTGAGCAGGCACAGCCTGCGGATGCGCCGAAGCCGGAAGCGCCGGTGTCAGATTCTCCGGCTGAAGAGCCGGCTGCTGACGAAAAACCGGCTGAAAAAGCTCAGCCGGAAGTGGCTGCTGAGCCGGAACCGTCACCGGTTCCCGCGCCGGAAGACATGCCGATTCCGCCGCCTGAAGAAGGCGAAGGCAAGGATCGAAAGCCGAAGAAGAAGAAGGAAAAGGCCCGCGAGCGCGGTGATGAGCCCGAAGAGGGCAAGCCCAAGAAGAAGTCCGCAGGGCATCGTGGGCCGCGCAGCCGTCCGGTGGAAGAGCCTCTGATTATCAATGAAGAGGAAGAAGACACCACGCTGCGCAAGCCGCTCCGTGCGAAAAAGAAACCCAAAGAAAAGCGTCATGCTTTCGAGAGGCCGACCAAGCCAATGGTACGAGAAGTCGATATTCCCGAGACGATCACAGTGGGTGATCTTGCCCAGCGGATGGCGGTCAAGTCAGCGGACGTCATCAAGAAACTGATGGGCATGGGGGTAATGGCGACGATCAACCAGGCTCTCGATCAGGAAACCGCTGTGCTGGTGACTGAGGAACTCGGTCACAAAGCCAACACAGTGAGTGAAGATGCGTTTGAGGAAGAGGTTCTGAGCGAATTCTCCTTTGAAGGCAAGGAAAAGACCAAACGTGCGCCGGTTGTCAGTGTGATGGGTCACGTTGACCACGGTAAGACCTCACTGCTGGATTACATTCGCCGCACCAAGGTGGCGTCCGGCGAGTCTGGGGGTATCACCCAGCACATCGGTGCGTACCACGTTGAAACCGACCATGGCATGGTGTCCTTCCTGGATACTCCGGGCCACGCCGCCTTCACGGCGATGCGTGCGCGGGGTGCCCAGTGCACCGATATCGTTATCCTGGTGGTGGCCGCCGATGACGGCGTTATGCCGCAAACCAAGGAAGCCGTGGATCACGCACGTTCCGCCGGCGTTCCCATCGTCGTTGCCATCAACAAGATGGACAAGGAAGAGGCCGACCCGGATCGTATCAAGACCGAATTGGCGGGTATGGAAGTTATTCCGGAAGACTGGGGCGGTGACGTTCAGTTTATCCCTGTATCCGCCCATACCGGTGACGGCATTGAAGATCTGCTTGAGGCACTGCTGCTGCAGGCTGAAATCCTTGAGCTCGAGGCCTCTCCGGATGCACCTGCGAAGGGTGTAGTGGTCGAATCCAGCCTTGAGCGTGGTCGCGGTTCCGTGGCTACCGTACTGGTGCAGAACGGCACGCTCCGTCAGGGCGAGATGGTGGTGGCTGGTTCCTTCTTCGGTAAGGTTCGCGCCATGACCGACGAGGCCGGCAAGCAGGTCAAAGAAGCCGGGCCTTCCATTCCGGTGGAAATCCTGGGCCTGAATGGCACGCCGAACGCTGGTGATGAGTTCTTTGCTGTGGCTGACGAGAAGAAGGCCAAGGAACTGGCGGAATTCCGTCAGTCCCGCGAGCGGGAGCAGCGTCTGCACAGGCAGCAGGCTGCGAAGCTTGAGAACCTGTTCGAGAATATGGGCAAGGACGAGGTCAAAACCCTCAACGTAGTGCTCAAGACCGACGTTCGTGGTTCCCTGGAAGCCATCACCAAGTCGCTGCAGGATCTTGGTAACGACGAAGTACAGGTCAAGATCGTGTCGTCGGGCGTTGGTGGTATCGCAGAGACGGACATCAGTCTGGCCATGGCGACCAACGCGGTTATCTTCGGCTTCAACGTGCGTGCGGACACCGCGTCCAAGCGTCTGGTGGAGCAGGAAGGTCTGGATCTGCGCTACTACAGCATCATCTACAACCTGATTGATGATGTGAAAGCAGCTCTGACCGGCATGCTGGCGCCGGAATTCCGCGAGGATATCGTGGGCATTGCCGATGTGCGTGATGTGTTCCGTTCGCCGAAGTTTGGCCAGGTGGCTGGCTGTATGGTCACCGAGGGTAACGTTTACCGCAACAAGCCGATCCGTGTCCTGCGTGACAACGTGGTTATCTTTGAAGGCGAGCTGGAATCGCTGCGCCGCTTCAAGGATGACGTACCCGAAGTCCGCAACGGTATGGAGTGTGGTATCGGCGTTAAGGGCTACGACGTGAAGGTCGGCGACCAGATCGAGGTATTCGATCGCGTTCGGGTTGAGCGTAAGCTTGAGTCCACCGGCGCGTGATGCGCCTGAGATTAAAGGAAACCTGATGCCAAGAGAGTTCAGCCGGATTGATCGCATCGGCGATCAGATGCAGCGGGAGCTGGCCCAGCTCATCCAGCGGGAGGTCAAAGACCCGCGGGTGGGCATGGTCACGGTGAATGCCGTCAAGGTGAGCCGTGACCTGGGTTATGCAGACGTTTACGTATCGCTGCTGACCACCGAAGAGCTGACCGAGGAGTCGCCGCAGGTGCGGGATTCCCTGACAGTGCTGAATAAAGCGGCTGGCTTCCTGAAAGGGCAGGTCGGCCGTGCCATGAAATTGCGGGTGACGCCCCAGTTGCGTTTTCATTTCGATACGTTGCTTGGGCACAGCCGTCACATGGACAATCTGATTCGGGAAGCGGTTGGCGACAAGCCAGTGGTTGACCGTGACGACGACGCCCGCAACGACGGGGCGTCTGATGATCCGGAGCAAAAGGCTTGAGTCGACGTCGTAAAGGCCGCGATGTTAACGGCATACTGGTGATCGACAAGCCGATGGACATTACGTCCAACGGCATCCTGCAGCAGGTAAAACGCCTGTTCGGGGCGGCCAAGGCCGGTCACACCGGTGCGTTGGACCCGCTGGCCACCGGCGTGCTGCCGTTGTGCTTTGGTGAAGCCACCAAGTTTTCCCAGATGATGCTGGACAGCGACAAAGCCTACATCGCCACCGCTCGCCTGGGTGTCCGTACCGAAACCGGGGACAGCGAAGGTGCCGTGGTTGCTGAGAAACCGGTGCCCCCTGGGCTCGATGCCGATGCCCTGGAGCCGGTGTTGGAACGCTTTCGTGGCGATATCCAGCAGGTTCCCTCCATGTACTCCGCGCTAAAACACAAGGGCAAACCGCTCTATGAATACGCGCGCGAAGGTATTGAGGTGGAGCGTCCGTCGCGCCCGGTGACCATATACGAGCTGACGCTGCTGGAGGTGCGCGAAACTGAGATTGATATCGCGGTAAGTTGCACGAAAGGCACCTATATTCGCTCGCTGGTGGAGGACATTGGCGAGGCATTGGGCTGCGGTGCCCATGTCACGGCATTGCGCCGCACCATGGCCTCCGGTTTCACGCTGGCGGATGCCCGAGAGGTTTCAGTGCTGGAGTCCATGCGCGAAGAAGGTGAAAGTCTGGATGGCCTGCTGGTGGCCCCGGATGCTGCTCTGTCCATGTTCCCGGAGCGGGATCTGGAAGGCAGTTCGCTGGTGTCGATATTGAACGGACAACCAGTTAGAATATCGGGTCAGCCCGCGGAAGGGTTCGTTCGCCTTTATGGCAACGGGCGTTTTGTCGGGCTGGCGGAAGGATTCCCGGAGGGGGAGGCGACCAAACTGGTGCCTCGTCGTCTGGTGAAGAGTGGCTGATAGCCCTTTGAGGGTTATTGCCAGTTAGCCGGGCTGTAGAGATGCGTGGTTCGGCCGAATTCGATAGCATCGCGACAATGAGGTGAGTTTTATGGCACTTTCTGCCGACGAGAAAGCACAGATCGTTAAGGATTTTCAGCAGGGTGATGGCGATACCGGTTCTCCTGAAGTTCAGGTTGCACTGTTGAGCCACAACATCAACAAGCTGCAGGATCACTTCAAGACCAACAAGCAGGATCACCATTCCCGCCGTGGTCTGATCCGGATGGTTAACCAGCGTCGTAAACTGCTGGATTACCTGAAGCGTAAGAACGCAGACCGCTACCTGGACCTGATCCAGCGTCTGAGCCTGCGTCGCTAATCCGGTTGTACTTAACGGCCGGCGGGGCTTTGATAGTCCCGCTGGTTGTGCCTCTCTCCTGCATCGTGTCTGTCTGTGAACCCTGAAGGAACTCCCTGTCGTAACGGAAAGCTGAAATTGATAGCAGGTTGTTGAAAAGCCCGGTTTAGCCAGGTGGCTTACGCCCCGGGGTTTTGCAACAGCCTGTTAGCTTTCAGACGGGCTACCCTTCAGTTCATCACTTCAGGCGATGTTGCAGTTATAGCGGATAA
>NZ_LSMM01000035.1:0-54442 GCF_001566815.1 Marinobacter sp. Hex_13 | reverse complement strand
ATCTTTCACCAGGATCGGGAAGCCCTGTGCTTCCAGAGCATTGATGCCCTCAACAATGTGCGGGTATTTATCCAGCACACTCTGCGGCACGTCCGGCAGCGCCATTTCCTCTTCGATGATCTGCTTCTTGACCGCGCGCTCGAAGATTTCAGACAGGCACTGTACCTGAGCTTCTGGGAGGGTGTTGCCCGCGCTCATGCCGTTGCTGAGGAACAGGTTCTCGATCAGGTTGGAGGGGAAATACACCGTTTCACCGTCGGACTGGCGCACGAACGGTAGCGACACGATGCCCCGGTCGGTTTTGCCGGAATTGGTGTCGATCAGGTTGGACCCGCACAGCTCACCTTCGGGGTTGTAGATGGCCAGGCAGTGGTCGTCGAGGATGCCGTCGGGCAGCTCATCGTCCGGTCCCGGCTTGAACCATTTCTCGTTGGGGTAGTGCACGAACTCGCTGTTGGCGATGTCTTCGCCGAAGAACTGGTCGTTGTAGAAGAAGTTGCAGCTCAGGCGTTCGATGAACTCACCCAGGGCCGAGCACAGAGCGCTTTCCTTGGTGGCGCCCTTGCCGTTGGTAAAGCACATGGGGGACGCGGAATCGCGGATGTGCAGCGACCATACGTGGGGCACGATGTTGCGCCAGGAGGCGATTTCGATCTTCATGCCCAGGTCGGCCAGTATGCCGCTCATGTTGGCGATGGTCTGTTCCAGCGGCAGGTCCTTGCCTTCGATGTAGGTGCTGGTGTCGCTGTTTGGCGCCATCAGCAGGGCCTGGGCGTCTTCGTCGAGGTTTTCGACGGTTTCGATCTGGAACTCGGGGCCGGTCTGGACCACTTTTTTCACGGTGCAGCGGTCAATCGAACGCAGGATGCCCTGGCGGTCCTTGTCGGAAATGTTTTCCGGCAGTTCCACCTCAATTCTGAAAATCTGGTTGTAGCGGTTCTCCGGGTCGACAATGTTGTTCTGCGACAGGCGGATGTTTTCCGTGGGGATGTCCCGCGCTTTGCAATAAACCCGCACAAAGTACGCCGCACAGAGTGCCGACGAGGCCAGGAAATAGTCGAAGGGGCTAGGGGCCGAGCCGTCGCCTTTGTAGCGGATGGGCTGGTCCGTGACCACGGTGAAATCGTCAAACTTGGCTTCAAGCCTGAGGTTTTCGAGAAAATTAACTTTGATTTCCATGAACAGCGTACCGGGTTTGCAGAATTGAGCGGGCTTTCAAAAGCCGGAGGGCCATTATCCAGTTTTTGGCGCCCTGCGTCTTGGGTGGCTTACAAATCGGGCGGGATTGTCCGTACATCAACGGATGCGTCAGGCCGCCCGGGTTTGCCGATAGCGTTTTACTTCGATCCAGCCATGAATCACGAGTGCGGAGAAAACAATCGCGCCGCCGATCAGGCTCAGAGTGGTGGGCACTTCGCCCAGGAACAGCCATACCAGGAAGGACCCGAGAATGGTTTCCAGAAGCAGCATCAGGCTTACTTCCGCCGCTGGGATGTAGCGTGGGCCAATCTGGATGAGCACGCAGGCCACCGGCAGGAAAAACAGGCAGAGCAGGGCTATAAAGAAGGCATCCTGAGGTGAGAGCATCACAGCACCGCCCGCCAAGGCGGCTGTTCCGGCAACGGCCAGTGAGCCGAACATCAGTACCACGCTCATGTCGCTGTCTGGCTTTGAACGCGCCACATTCAGGTTCAGGGCAAGAGCCGTTGCCGCAACACCCGCCATGATCAGCCCCAACGGATCACCACGGCCCCATTCTCCAATTGCCATCAGGGTGGCGCCTGCCACGCATACGAGGATGACCCCCCAGGTTCGCCAGGGCAGGGCTTCTTTCCAGACCAGCCAGGCAATCAGGGCCGCGATCACCGGTGAGGTATTGAGAATCACCAGTACGTTACCGGCGGCGGTGTTCTTCATACCCATCACGAAGCCCAGTTGGCTTAAGCCGAAGGCGACGGCGCAGAAGACGCCTTTCCAGCCGCATCGACGAATTTCAGACCCCAGGCGGGCGCGGTAGCGCAGCGAGCTGATCACCAGGAAGCTGAACGCCAGCAGCAGGCCGCGCCAGAACAGGAAGACTACCGGGTCCACCGAGGTGATCTTCACCAGCAGGGCATCCGGCACGATAAACAGCACACCCAGTGCGGCAATGGTCAGGCCTTTGAGTCGTGTCGTCTGCAAGCCGCTACTCCGCTGCGTTGTCGTTGGCGGCACAGGCTTTCTCAAGCCGTGATATGCAGTCGCTGAAGGTACGGCTGATGCGTGTCTGGTCTCCAATCATGGCCATTCGCGGCCAGGTGGCCTGCTCTCCAAGCCGTATGAACATGTCCAGGTCTTCCTTGTTGGGATTGGAGAGAATCTTGCGATACAGCAGCGGTTTGAACGGGAACTGGATGTTGATGTCCCCCAGGTAGGTCTGCGTGGCCATGGCATGGGCCTGTTCCAGCAGGGGCCGCAGTATCGTTGATGACCAGCTGTTGCGGGTGAGCTTCAGCGTGGTGGCTACCTGGGCATGCATCAGCGAGGCGGCGGCCTGCTTGGCCGAGGCACCGGGCCCGCGCTGGTGGTGATGACTGATGAAGGGCAATACGTGGGGGTTTGCCTGGCTGACGATGGTGCGATTAACGTTGTGCAGCCGGGCCATGCGCATCAGCGGCAAGTCACCATGCACGCTGCCGTCGATCCAACGTTCCGTCGGCATGTAGGGTTTGGCGCCGTCTTTGCCACGGTCGCTGTCCCGTGATTGCAGTGTTACCGGCGGATAGATACCGGGTACCGCACAGGATGCCAGGATGGCGGAATCCACCAGCACTTCGGGCGAGGCCAGATTGTTCAGCAAGCGGGGCTTCTGGCGAGTGCGGGTTGGCGATACCGAGATGTTCAAGGTGCGCCCGCTGCGTTCGGCGGCTTCGCGGAAACTGGTGCCACCGATGTTGGTGCGAATGTGGTGAAGCAGCTGGGATTGGTCCATGGCATGGCGCTTTCGCCAGATACGCTTGGGTTCAAGCCAGCGAAAGGCGTCCAGATGGATCTCGCCGGGGTCGTTGAAAAAGCGCTGGAGTTCGCGGTTGTTGCGGGTGCAGATGGCGCCGGCCACAATTGCGCCCATGCTGGAACCCGCAATCACGTCCGGAAGCAGGCCTTCCTGCCAAAGCGCGCGGGTGACGCCAATGTGATAGATACCGAAGGCGGCACCACCGCTGAGCATGAGAGCGGGGCGGCCGTAGACACGCTCGGCATCTCTAAACAGGCGCAGCTTCTGTTCATCGGATACGCCGGGCATGGGGTTGTCACAGATGAAGTTCATGGAGCGTTCCACTTCATCCAGGAACGCCGTTACCAGGGTTTTGGTACCGCTCCAGGCGATGGCGTAGAGGTCAGGATTGGCGATCTCGCCCAGGTGGCGGTAAAGGCTCTCCTGTAATACACGCGTTAGCGCCCGGGTATCGCCCTTTTCGCGACAGCGCTTCATGGACGTAATGTGGTCGCGAATCAGGGCTTCGTGGAGCAGTTCGCAGCCATCCTCCTCCCGCCACGCCAAGGTGCCTTCCAGCTCATCCAGTTGCTTGGCGATGGCGAGCCACTCGCTGTAGGTAGCGGCCTGGGTGAATTGCTTTTCCAGTTCCCGACGTTGTTTCTTTGAATCTCTCATGGGATAAAGGATACATCAGGAAAAAGAAGTAGGGGGGCAAGATGACCGAACAAACCGAGGTGTTGGTAAAGAAATACTCCGAAAACGGAATCACCACACTGACGCTGAACCAGCCGGAGCGCCGAAACAGCCTGTCCATGGCCATGCTGGAAGCGCTTTCCGCCGAACTGGAATCTGTTGCGGATGACGTGGACACGCGGGTGGTGGTGATTGCGGCCGCAGGGCAGGTGTTCTGCGCCGGGCACGACCTGCGGGAAATCCGCGACCAGCTCGACAGCCATGAGTTCCAGCTGAAACTGTTTAACCAGTGCAGCAAGGTGATGCAGCAGATTGTGAACCTGCCAAAACCGGTGATTGCCCGTGTGGCTGGCGTGGCGACCGCTGCCGGTTGCCAGCTGGTGGCCAGTTGCGACCTTGCGGTAGCGGCTGATACGGCGCGTTTTGCCACGCCTGGCGTGAACATCGGCCTGTTCTGCTCCACGCCCATGGTGGCGTTGTCCCGCAACGTATCCCGCAAGCAGGCCATGGAAATGCTGTTGACCGGTGAGATGGTCGGTGCGCTGAAGGCGGAACAGATCGGTCTGGTGAACCGGGTGGTGGATGAGCAGGTTCTTGACGAAACCGTCTACCGCCTGGCCGCGACCATTGCCGGCAAATCCGGCCATACCCTGAAGATCGGCAAGGAGGCGTTCTATCAACAACTGGAGATGGGGCTGGCCGAGGCCTACGACTTTACGTCGGAAGTGATGGCAAAGAACCTGCAGGCTGCAGATGCCCACGAAGGCATCTGTGCGTTTCTGGACAAGCGCAAACCGGAATGGAAAGACGAGTAGGGCGGCTAACGGCAGTCTGATGCATTCAGGGAGAGCCGATCTCCCACGCCAATCCCCTGGCTTTCGAAATAGCCCAGGTTCATTTCCAGGGCCCGATAAAACGGGACGCCGGCCTCATAGGTTGGACAGTCCCGGCCCTGGTCCGATGGGCAGGGCACCATAGGGCGAATGGCACCGATGGTGCCGTCACGGTCCAGATAGGCAATATCCAGTGGAATCAGCGTTCGGTACATCCAGAAGCCGTGGTCGGCACGGCGCTGGTTGTTATAGACAAACAGCATGCCGGCGTTCGGGGCCAGTCTCTCCCTGTCCATCAGCCCGCGGCTGCGTTCGGCCGGCGTGCGTGCCACTTCAACGGTAATGGGCACCGCCTGCCCGGCGGAGATCAGGCATGCCTTCTCCACCGGCAGGTCGTCATTGTCCGGGAGTGCTGCCAGGCAACCGGAGAACAGCAGCGCCAGGCAAACCAGCAGGGCTCTCACGAACGCAGCCGGTAGCCGGTCTTGAAGATCCACCACACCGCGACCATGCACGCCGTCAGGAACAGCAGTGTCATACCCACACTGATGCCCACATGCACGTCAGACACGCCGTAGAACGCCCAGCGGAAGCCGCTGATCAGGTACACCACAGGGTTGAACAGGCTGATGGTCTGCCAGATCTCCGGCAGCATTTCGATGGAGTAGAACGTGCCCCCGAGAAACACCAGCGGTGTCACGATCATCAGCGGAACAATCTGCAGCTTTTCAAACCCGTCCGCCCAGATGCCGATGATGAAACCGAACAGGCTGAAGGTGATGGAGGTAAGCACCAGGAAGGCGAACATCCAGAAGGGGTGCAGCACGTCGTAGTCCACGAACAGTTTGGCGGTAAGCAATATGATGACGCCGAGTATGACCGACTTGGTGGCGGCGGCACCGACGTAGCCGAGAACGACCTCCAGATAGGAGACTGGTGCCGACAGGAGCTCGTAAATCGTTCCGGAGAACTTCGGCATGTAGATACCAAACGAGGCATTGGAAATGCTTTGCATTAGCAGCGACAGCATTACCAGGCCCGGAATGATGTAGGCACCGTAGCTGATGTTGTCGATGTCGCCCATGCGACTGCCAATGGCGGAGCCAAACACCACGAAGTACAGAGAGGTGGAGATTACCGGCGAGGCGACACTCTGCATCAGGGTGCGGCGCATGCGGGCCATTTCAAAGTTGTAGATTGCTCGGACACCGTAAAGGTTCATTGCGTTACTCCCGCATACCGGTTGGTTTCATTCATGCACCAGGCCAACAAAAATCTCTTCCAGGGAGCTTTCCCTGGTCTGAAGATCCCGGTATTCGATGCCCAGGTCGCCCAGGGTTCGCAGCAGGCGCGCTACGCCAGCCTGCTCCTGTTGTGAGTCGAAGGTGTAGATCAGCTCGTAGCCATCATCGGAAAGGTCTACCGGCTCCAGCGTGAGTTCACCGGGGATTTTCTCCAGCGGGTTCTGCAGGTGCAGGCGAAGCTCTTTCTTGCCCAGTTTGCTCATCAGCCGGGACTTGTCTTCAACCAGGATGATCTCACCTTGGCGGATAACGCCGATGCGGTCGGCCATCTCCTCGGCTTCTTCGATGTAGTGGGTGGTGAGGATGATGGTGACGCCATTTTCCCGCAGCTTGCGCACCATTTCCCACATGTCCCGGCGCAGCTCCACGTCTACACCGGCGGTGGGCTCATCAAGGAAGAGGATGCGGGGTTCGTGGGACAACGCCTTGGCGATCATCACGCGACGCTTCATGCCGCCAGACAGGGACATGATGCGATTATTGCGTTTGTCCCACAGCGACAGATCTTTCAGGACTTTCTCAATATGGTCCGGTGCAGGCGCCTTGCCGAACAGGCCCCGGCTGAAGGAGACAGCGTCCCAAACGGTCTCGAAGGCGTCGGTGTTGAGCTCCTGGGGAACCAGGCCGATGCTCTCCCGGGCTTTGCGATAATCCTTCACGATGTCGTAGCCGGCGGCGTTCACTTCGCCATCGGAGAGGTTCACAATGCCACAGATAATGCTGATCAGTGTGGTCTTGCCGGCGCCGTTCGGGCCGAGCAGGGCGAAGATCTCTCCCCGTTCGATGTCGAGGTTGATGTCGTTGAGGGCCCTGAAACCATCCGCATAGACTTTGTTGAGGTGCTTGACGGAGATGTCCGGTTGCACTGGCTTGTCCTGTTGGTGGTGAATCAAAGCGCGGTATTTTCTCATGACCGGTGATGATTTAGAAAGCTTTGCCTTGTTAGCGATTATCCCCATAATGCCCGCTTAACCGTGGAGGAGTGGATGTGTTGAAAGCGCTTGTTGCTGTGCTTGCCATTGCTGGCGTCGTTGCGCTGGGCATTTTTGGCCCGCGTTGGTTGATGTCTGAAGATGTCGCCGAGGTCGATCAGGGCGCGGTTGAGTGCGATCTCCTCAATACTACGTGCCACTGGGCACAAAAGGGCAAGAGCTGGCATGCGCGGTTGCAAAAAAGCGGTGTTCAGGCCCAGGGTACGGAATACCATTTAACGGTAAAGACCAACGGGAATCAGCCCCGGATGCTGGCTGTGCTGCGGGGCGAGTCCATGTACCTGGGGGAGTATCCGGTTCCCATGACCAAGGCGGGGATGTCGCCCGATGGTGAGGGCCAGCTCTGGGAAGCGCGGTTTACCGCACCTTTCTGCACCACCGACCCTAGCATGACCTGGCGGATCGACCTTCAGGCCGGGATGGATCAC
Source organism: Marinobacter sp. Hex_13 (assembly GCF_001566815.1). Taxonomy (NCBI): domain Bacteria; kingdom Pseudomonadati; phylum Pseudomonadota; class Gammaproteobacteria; order Pseudomonadales; family Marinobacteraceae; genus Marinobacter; species Marinobacter sp. Hex_13. Next base: position 47,215 of record NZ_LSMM01000035.1, on the reverse strand, counting down.
GCCTTCGTGATGCCCGTAAAACTGACGTTTGTAGCCAAGGGCCGCGTCTGACGATGGGATGACAGTGTGTCAGGATGGTGTAAAATCAGCAGACCACCACACATCGCCCAGGGAAGAGTATATGGATTACGGTGATAGCGTACAGAAAGTTCTGCTAAGAAAGATCCAGAAAGCGGAACAGGATCTGCTTCAGCTCAAACTGGATTATTGCCGTTTCATCTTTGGGCTCAGCCATCGCACCAGGGTCATCAGCAATGGCATAAGCTACGTAGTACGTTCCGTGGATGTGGAGTCGATGGAGCGTCTGGACGACGGGTGCTTTTCCCGGCCAGAGGTGGCTGGCAGCCCGGCCGATAACCCGGATACCACAGACCCCGTGAACCTCGGCGTTGACTGGACGCTGGAAGAGTCTGCTACCCGCCCCAAAGCCCGCGGTTGAGCGGGTCCTCCTGTAAACGTCAAATAAAGGCGTTCGACGTAACCGTTGAGTAGAGGCTGTGTTCCTGCGGAACATAGCGATGCCCGCTCCAGTGCTCTGCACCGCTTACACCACTTCTGAAAAAGGCCAGCAAGGTCGAACTGCCGGTCATCGTTGATAGCGCCTGGACGGCTTCGGGTTGCCGTATGCCGATTTTTCGGCTGGCCAGTTTGCTGACCAGATCAAGCAGCGCATCTGAATGCCGTTGCGGTTTTTCACACAGGGCGCAGGCAGCGCCATACAACCAGACGACGGCGTATTCCCGAACCGCATGGGGCGCGGTTTCCAGAACCAGCCCATGTTCCCGGCAATCCCGGTCCTGGAGACTCAGCAGGATATGCATCTGGGTGATCAATCCACAGGTGTCTGAGGGAGCTGAGCGGGTTGGTTGCGGAGCGGCAACGGAGCGTTTCTGTTGAGCCTCTGGTAGTGGAGGCTGGGCCGAATGTTGGTGTCCAGCCACCATTGTCACCACGGACGCCGGCACGAACGGATCGTTCCGGGCCAGGGTAAGCATGCGAAAGACCAGTAAAAGCAGCAGCGCGATCAGCCCGACTTCGAACAGCATAATAAAGCTGCTAATCATAGGTGTTCCCTCTTGCTCAAACCCTGGATGAGCGGTGTTCTGGTGGAGATTGTTACATCCGTTATCTGAAGTGTAACCAAATGTATTCTGAGCACGAAGGGAAGCCGGGCCAAAAGCGGCAGGAATCCATGGAACTGTGACGCGGTAGGCAGCTAGCAGGTAGGCATGGTCTGCAGGGCGAGTTTCCTGCGGATAAAGCGGCCTAATATATCGACACCAATGTTCAGGGATGCAGTGATCAGGATCAGCACCATCGCGCGATCAAACTGGATGTTCTGGATGGCGCTGTCGACGTAGAAACCCAGGGTGTAGATGCCCAGTATGCCGAGGATCGCAGTCTCCCGCATGATGATTTCCCAGCGGTAGAACAGGAACGCCAGGAATGAACGATAGACCCTGGGCACCAGTTCGTAGGTATACCGATTAAGACCAATCGGCGCATCCGGGCGTAACCGGATGGTGCTGGATTGCCGGCCAATCAGATGGCCGATGATGCCCCCGTTATGCAATGCCAGCGCAACAACGGCGGGCAGCATGGACGGGCCCCATAGCTGCAAAAGGATATACGCCAGGATGTACTCCGGCGTGGAACGCATGATCACCAGGAAGACATGCCCCGAGGTACGGCGAACAGGCCCGCCGAAGTGAGTCGATATCAACGGGAAGGCCAGCAGTGCAATGATCCCGGTTGCAACCAGGGCCACCTGCGTGAGGATTACCGTGTTCCAGATGCCCGGCATGGCCTGATTGACAAACATGTCCCCCAGCCACGCGCCCATGCCGGCCCAGCCTTCTTCTCCGCGCAGTGGTGACGGCACGATGTCCTGGGTGAAAAACCGGCCGACGTTACTCCAGACAATCGGGAGACCTTCGCCAAGAAAAAACGGTGCGCCAACGATATAAACGGGCAACAGCTTCGGCTTTACCCAGAGCGGCATGGTGGCTATCAGCACGTAGAAAAGGATCAGCATGGCGCCGGCGTCGGAATAGTGGCCTTGAGAAAAGGCCGATTCCAGGTAGAAGCCGAGGGTTGGCAAGCCAACAAAGCCAAGGATGGCACTGGAGCGCAAGCCGCATTCCAGCCGGTACGCGGTGTAGGTTCGCAGCTGCACCCAGCAATCCGGTATTTTGGTGTACAGGAAGGCCGAAACAACGCCCGTACGGGGTGGTAACAGGCGACCGGGTTCCGGGTCGGCTTCTTCCAGGATCTCCGAATAGACCTTGGCGAAGATACCGGCGTAGGGGATAGCGATGGCTAGAACGCCTGTCAGCGGATGGAAGCCGAAAAATTGCAGGAAAATAAGCGCCCAGAACAGCTCATGTATCGCCCGCACAAACGCGCACAGAATCCGAACCGGCATCCAGCGATAAACAAGCGCCAGAAGAAAGCCGCTGATACTGCCGAGAGCGACGCCAACGAAGGCAAAGGCAACCGTCCGAAGCAGGGCGGTTGCCAGCCCTTCGGTACTGAAAAAATCCGGTGTTATCACGCCCAGGAAGAACCGGCCAAGATCTTTCCAGGGATTGGCTGCCGTGATAGCGATATCGGCAAACACCAGGCCTACCAGGGCGATGGCGATAAAGATCAGGCTGGTTTTGACGGTTGGCGAAGACAGCATAGGAGTGGAATCTGGGCCGGTTGAGTCAGTAGAGTGGCGCAATGTCGGCCGGTGTGAGCTTTTCGCTCGACTCGTCCAGCGCGATCTGCCCGTCCTGGATACCCACGATACGGGTGCAGTATTCCAGTGCGAGCTCGACATCATGGAGTGCGATAACGCTGGTCTTGAAGCGCTCTCTCAATAACGTCATAACCTGGTGGGCAAGCGGCCCATCCAGGGCAGAGACAGGCTCGTCCGCCAACAAAAGTCCTGACTGCCGGTAAAGGGCACGGGCGATGGCCACGCGCTGGCGCTGTCCGCCGGACAGCGATGCGGTGGGCATCCAGGCTTTCTCGGTCATCCCCAGTTCCGACAATAGGCTTTTGACGTCACGGCTGTCCCGGGTGAATGGCCGAACCAGGGTAACCATGTTGTACCAGTTGCCGTGGGCATCGAGGCGGCCCATGTACACGTTGTGGAATACCGGTAACGCGTTGACCAGTCCCAGGTCCTGGGGTACCAGCGCTGCCAGACGCTCCACCTGCTCATAGACAAGCCGGATCAGAGTGGATTTTCCGGCGCCGCTGCGGCCTACCAGGCCAACGCGCTCTCCTTCCCTGACACTGAGGGAGAGCGGGCCAATCACCCGCTCTCCACCAAAAGACGCCGTCAGGCCGGACAGATCGAATCCCGACATTAATCGATGATTCCGATCTGCTTTCCAACTACCCGGATCGGCTCGTAAGCGTCATTGGAGACTGGGATGAAACCACTACGGGGAAAGCTTTCAAGCAATTCAGGGTCGTCCATCGCAAGCAGGGCTTCCTGAAGCCGTTTCTGGAAACCTTCACCGAACTGTTCGTTGACGTCGCCGCGAACACTCCACTGATAGTTCGGGTACGACGGCGTTGTCCAGATGACCTTCACCGCGTCGGTATCAATGTTGCCGTTTTCCATTTCCTTGTCCCACACTGAGAAGTTGATCGCGCCAACATCGTAGGTGCCCGCCTCTACGAGACGAAGGGTGCGGGTGTGATTGCCACTGAAGCCTACACGGCTGAAGACGTTGTCGGGGCTGTCCTCAAAGGATTCGCGAATATAGTACTCCGGAATCAGGCGACCGGAGGTTGACCCCTTGGAACCGAAGGTAAAGGTCTTCCCCTGGAGTTCGTCGGACAGGGTTTCCATCTCGTCAAGTCCGGTACTTTTGTGGGCAATGAAATGAGTGTAGAACGCTTTGTCTTCCACGCCCTGGGCAATCGCTTCAGAGCCGGGAACCAATTCGCGGGCCTGCACGCCGGAAAGCCCGCCGAACCAGGCTAGCTGGACCTGGTTGTTGCGGAAGGCTGAAACCGCGGCGGCGTAGGATTTGACAGGGATATAGCGAACATCTACGTCCAACTCTCCTGCCAGGTAATCGGCGATACCCGTGAAGCGTTCCACCAGTTTGGTTTCGTCTTCATCGGGAATGGCGGTGAAGACGAGTGTCTGGGCTGAAACGGTTGCTGAAGAGAGCAAGGTCAGTAAGCTGGCGACAGCGAATTTCCGTATCAATTTCAAAGCCATTTGAATTTCCTTGTGTCTGGAGCTGAATTTAGCGGGGTCACATGTCCGGACGGGAAGCCCGAAGCTATCCAGAATACCGTGATTTACTGCAACTCTGAACAGCTATACGATTCTATGAGCCAATCAGGTTAGGGGTATCCGGCAAAAAATGAAAATCTTGATGGAAACCGACACTCATGAAAATCATCCTGAATACCCCGGCGCTACCGGGCTCCAGGGCTGGTAATCGGGCCACGGCGGACCGATGGTGCCGGTTGCTTGAGCAGGCCGGACACCGGGTTTTCGTTGTGACCGAATACAACAACGAGCCCTGCGACCTGTACATTGCCCTGCACGCCTGGAGGAGCCATGAGGCCGTTCTTCGCTTCCGTGACCGTAACCCGGAAACGCCGATAATCGTTGTGCTTACGGGCACGGACATATACGACCACCAGTACCGCTACCCGGAGCAAACCCTCCATTCCATGGCCCTCGCGGATTGCCTTGTGGGGCTCCACCATCGTGTTGGCCGGGATATTCCCGAGCGTTTCGTGCCAAAGCTGGTGACGGTGTTGCAGTCCGCCGATCGGCCCGGGGGTAATGCAGGCGTCGATACCAGGCATTTCGATGTCTGTGTTATCGGACACCTGCGCGAGGAGAAGGACCCTCTGAGGGCCGCAATCGCGGCGAGGACATTGCCGCCAGGTTCGACCATCCGGGTGCTGAATGCAGGCAAGGCTCACAGCCAGGATTGGGCTCGGCGAGCCATAGCCGAACAGGAGGCCAATCCGCGTTTTCAGTGGCTCGGCGAAATTGACAGACCGTCCACCCATCAGCTTATGAACCGTTGCCGTGCCATGGTTATCAGCTCGGTGATGGAAGGAGGCGCTAATGTCGTATCCGAAGCCTGTCGTGCAGGGCTGCCGGTTATCGCGTCGGACATCTCCGGCAATATTGGCCTACTGGGTGAAGATTACCCGGGGTACTTCCGTGTAGGCGACGAGGCTGATCTTGCGAAGGTGTTACTGTGGGCGGAACAATCCCCCGAATATCTTGGGGAACTGACCGATCGCGTCACCGAACTCGCCTCTTGCTTTGTTCCTGAAGCTGAGCAAGCGGCCCTGCTCACTGCGATTGAGAAGGCCAGGGCCAAAGGCGACCGTCTCAATCCCTGAGTGTGATGGGCTCGATGGGGCCGCTCTCATCCTGCGGCAACACCCGCCCTATAATGGCAGTGTGGGGATAGCCCATTGCTTTCAACTCACTGATACAGGCATCCGCCTGGTCAGCGGGCACGCTGGCCAGCAGTCCGCCGGCGGTCTGCGGGTCGAAGATCAATGGGTAGCGAGGATGGTTGACCCACTTTTCCTGGTCTCGAATACCACGCCGGAGACGAATGTTGGCCGGCTGCAAGGAGCTGAGGATACCTGCTGCTGCAGTTTCCTCAGCGCCAGGCAAAATCGGTATTGCCGTGAGATCGAGCTCCGCATCAACGCCAGAGGGGCGCGTCATCTCAACCAGATGGCCAAGCAAACCAAAACCCGTTACGTCGGTGCAGGCTCGTGAACCATATCGGCGCAGGCACTGGGCCGCGTCTTTGTTGGACTGCATCATTGAGGCCAGGGCAGAATCAATCCAGCGGCCTTTCGCGGCAAGTTTGGCGTGGGCAGCGAAGAGCGTCCCGGTACCGATAGGCTTGGTCAGCAGCAGAACGTCTCCGGCCCGCAGGCCGCCTTTGCTCATGACGTCATCCGGATCAATCAACCCGTTGACGGCAAAGCCCAGTGCCAGCTCCCGGCCTTCACCCGTATGGCCGCCCACCAACGCGCAGCCGGCTTCATTCAGCACTTCCACGGCGCCGGACATCATCTGGTAAACCACGTCTTCCACCTTGGACTCTATGCCATAGGGCACGGTCGCAACGGCGGTAGCACTCTGAGCTTCGGCGCCCATGGCAAACACGTCGCCCAGGGCGTGATTGGCGGCAACCCGGCCGAACACATAGGGGTCGTCAATAAAGGCGCGAAAGAAATCGACGGTGTGAACCACCGCCTTTCCGGGTGGGACGGTCAGTACGGCGGCGTCGTCTGGGGCGTGTAGACCAATCAGGATGTCATCCCGCTCTATTGGTCGCAGCTCGCCGAGGGCCCGTGACAGCACGGTACTGCCCACCTTGGCACCGCAGCCACCGCAACGCATGGCCACCGCGGAGATGGCCTGGGACGCTTCCTCGGGGTTTTGTGCGGCGCCGGTGTCGGGCAGGGCGGCGTTCTCTTCCATGGCGGGAAGATCATTGAATTTCGCCATGAAGCGTCTATCAATGCTGTTTTTCCAGCGCCAGACCCAAGAACCGGCCAACGACAGGTCACCTCTGGAGGCCACTGCGAATTTGTCGCCGGTACTGATCAGCGCCAGCCATTTTTTCTGCGGCCGGAATGGCTTCGCGGGCTTTCCGAGGGCATGGCGGCGGAGGTTGTCCGCCAGTGGCCGGCCCTGACGAACGGCAAATACGCCGGCTTTTTCCCGGGGGTGATTTACAACGTTGGCAATGTCACCCGCCGCGAAGATATCGTTGTCGGTTTCTGTCTGCAGGGTGTCCGTCACCCGGATAAAGCCACCGTCGTCCAGGGCCAGGCCGGTATCCCGCAGCCACTCGGGGCCGCCGGCACGGGTGACCCAGAGCACTTCGTCAACCGACAGGGTGTCGCCGGACTCCGTGGTCAAACGATTGGCCTCGACCTCTGAGACTGCGGATCCCAGGTGGACCTTCACCCCACGGCTTGCGAGTGTGTCAGCGAATACCGCACGCACCCTGGCGTTGTGGGTAGGCAGGATCTGCTGGTCTGCATCAAACAGATGAAAGTGCAACTGGTCCGGGTCGTGGCCGCGCTTTTCGAGCTCATTTCGTAGCCGGAACTGCATGGCCAGTGTGAGTTCAACGCCACCTGCACCTGCGCCGACCACAGCAACGGTCATCGGGCCGTCATGGTTTTCCAGCCGCGACAATAATGACAGCCAGCGATTGTTGAATCCGTTGATAGGCTTGACGGGCACTGCATGTTCAGTTGCGCCGCTGACGTCACCGACCTTGGGAGCGGACCCGATATTCACCGACAGAATGTCGTAAGGCACGTCCGGTCGGGAGCGGCAGACCACACGTTTTCGATGGCGGTCGATGCCAACCACTTCATCGCGGTAGAAGCGCGCGCCCGCGAACTCGGCCAGTTTGCTGAGGTCTATATGGACGTCGTCGTAGGAATAATGCCCAGCCACATACCCGGGAAGCATTCCGGAGTAGGGTGTATGGGTATCCCTGCAGATGAGGGTAAGGCGGACACCAGGCACTGGGTTCATGGCAAAGCGCTTGAGAACGCCTACGTGGCTGTGTCCGCCGCCAATCAGGACAATGTCCCGTAAAACAGGCTGTTCGGATTGTTGCATTAAATAACTTTCTTGGCTTCGTCGCTGAAGGTGTTAAAGCCTTTCACGCTTGAAAATGCCTGAAGCTTTTCTTTGTCCGCGTCAGACGGATTGGCGATCTGGTCAACCGAGGTGATACCGGCTTCCTTCATTTTGCGGGCGGTGGCCGGCCCAATACCTTTAACCTGGGTCAGGTCGCTCTTGTCCTTCGGCTTTGGAGCGCGTGTTGCTGCAGCCGGCTTTGCCGCTGGCTTCCGCGCGGCCGTGGCGGCTTTCTTGGGAGCGGCTTTAGTGGCTGCGGCCGGACTTTTGGCGGCGGTGCTCGCCTTGGGTTTGGCGGCTTTCTTTGCAGTTGCCGCTTTTGGTGTGGCGGGCTTCTTGGCGGCCGGTTTTTTGGCCGCTGTCTTACTGGCGGTGGATTTTTTCGGAGCTGACTTGCCTTTGGCAGCAGGGCCGGCCTTCTTGGCGGCCTGGCCTGCGACCTTCTTCGCCTCTTCGCTGGCTTCCTTGCTGGCAATACCAAGGCGGTCCAGGATATTGTTCTGCAAATCGTGGAATTCACCCAAGCGACGTTCAAATTCTTCGTTGAAACGTTTCATTTCACGATCACGAAGCTCATCCACTTCCTTCAACAGTTTGCGGACGGGTTCCTGAATCTGGTTCTGCAGGCTGTCGAACTGCTTGAGGGCGTCGTTGATCAGCTTTTCGATCTGTGATGACGTTTTATCGAACTCTTTGTTCACTTTCTTGACGACTTTATCAACGCTTTGCTTGTTGGCTTTCTTCGCCATGAGGACTTTCTCCTTGAAGTGCAAGTTGATGTGGGGCGTTGGTGAGTTCAGGCCAGTTGCCGAATGCTGGAGGCGGGCCCTGAGGAACGTCTGGATTTTAGCGTCTGCTTCTTGAGCACCACCTCACGAATGCGCTTGAGTTTTTCGCTCAGGGCAGACGAGGAGTTGTCATTGAGTTCTACGAAATCAACGGAATAGAAGAAATTGCTACAGTGTTTCCTGCGTTCCGTTACCAGGCCGGTAATTCCATCCGCCCTGATGTCGTCAAACGGCATTTCCATCACGAGATCCAGGATAACCGTATCACCGGGGTTAAATATCTTGTCCGTCTTCATCACACATCCGAAGTGATCGAGCTCGAACAGGGCGGCCTGCACACGCTCCCGGCGAAAGAGGCCACGCTTGATGTGAAAATGTGCGACAAGATCCGGTAGTGCTTCGTTCATCTAAAAGTGATCTCTTTTGCACCCCGAGGGGGTCCGGACGACACCCCGAGGGCGTGTTCCTGAAAGTATATGGTTAAACAATAGCCACACTCTGTTGGTTTGGCAACGTGTTCAGTGTCATACGATAGAGCTCTCAGGCGGTTCATCAACTGTTTTTATCATTTTGGCCCGTTTGTAGCGTGTTGAGCTCGTAAATATCCGTGCGCCGGTCTTTCAGGTTCGTCACCGAGCCTTCGTTGCGCACCAGCTTCAGCTTTTCCAGATCCATATCTGAAAACATGATCATTTCCGTATTCGGTGTGGTTTCCGCCATCACCGCATCGTGGGGGAACGCAAAGTCCGACGGTGAGAATACGGAAGACTGGGCGTACTGCACGTCCAGGTTCTCAACCTTGGGAAGGTTACCCACACTACCGGTGATCACGACATAGCACTCGTTTTCAATCGCCCGTGCCTGCGCACAGTGCCGCACCCGAAGGTATCCGTTCTTGGTGTCCGTCCAGAAGGGCACCATAATAATATCCACCTCTTCGATGGCCGCCAGGCGCCCCAGTTCCGGGAACTCGATGTCGTAACAGATCATGATGGCCACGCGGCCGGCGTCGGTGTCGAACACCTGGAACTTCTCACCGCCTTCGATGACCCAGTCACGGCGTTCGTGGGGCGTGATATGGATCTTGCGCTGCTCGTCGACGCGGCCGTCGCGGTGGCACAAATAGGACACGTTGTAGACCCGATCATTTTCGAGCAGGGGCATCGAGCCGGTAATGATGTTGATGTTGTAACTGACCGCCATTTCCGACATCTGATTGCGGAATTGCTCGGTAAAGCCTGCCAGAAAGCGAATGGCCCGTGTCTGGTCCACTTGGTCCGTCAGGCCCATCAGCGGTGCGTTGAAAAACTCTGGAAACAGGGCGAAATCGCTCTTGTAATCCGAGAGCGCATCCACGAAGTACTCCACCTGTTCCAGCACTTCCTCCACAGAGGTAAATTCACGCATCTGCCACTGAACGGCACCCAGGCGCACTTGAGTCTTCTTGACGTTAAGCACCGGCGACGGCGGGGTATAGAGGATGTTCCGCCATTCCAGCAGAGTGGCGTAGCCCAGGGATTTCTCGTCTTCCGGCAGGTACTTGTGCATCAGCCGGGTGACCTGGAAGTCGTTGGACAGCTGAAAGCTGAGGATCGGGTCGTAGATGTCCTTGCGATCCACACGCTGGATGTATTCTTCCGGGGAGTGCTGGTCTGAATACTTGTGATATCCAGGGATGCGGCCACCCGCCAGGATGGCGCGCAGGTTCATGGATCGGCAGAGTTCTTTGCGAGCTTCATAAAGCCGCCGGCCAAGGCGGTAGCCGCGATAATCCGGGTGGATAAACACATCGAGGCCGTAAAGCGAGTCGCCTTTGGCGTTGTGCCAGATTTTTTCATTGCGCAGGATCAGGTCGTCGTAGGTGTGCGGATTGCTGAATCGCTCATACTTGACGCACACCGTGAGGGCTACGGCCACCAGGTCACCGGACTCTTCGATACAGATCTGACCATCCGGAAACTGTTGCACCAGAGCTTCGATCGTGTCCTCTGGCCAGGCACCGCCAATATCGTCGTAGACCCTGTCCATCAGTCGCTGGAGCTGTGGGTAATCATCACTGGTCAGGTTACGAAGGTTGAGGTGCAGTTCTTCGTGGGCCATATACGGCAGCTCCCGTTGGGTGTGGAAATGACGGCAAGAATTGTCGATTGCTTCGGTATTTTATCAGAGAGCGCTAAAGACTTCTTATCACCTAAAGCTTAAGACTTCTTATCACATAAAGTTAAAGACTTTGCAGCACACGCCGAAAACCAGTTTATGAATGAAAGACAGCCGATAGGCTGTTTGACTGACCCCCCGAATAGACTGTCTCGAAAAGGACCCGGAAAATGAACCTGAGTTTCGGCCAGAAGTTGCTCGTCGCCTTTGGTATTTTGCTTTTACTTGTTATGGGGGCGTTTACGCTCAGCGGCAACCTCCGGTTACAGGAGACTACGGATACTTATGTTGATGCACTGATTGAAGACACCGTGGCTCAGAGTACGTCCAGCATTGCGGATTGGCTCAACACCCGTCTTGCCATGACCGAAGCAACGGCAAAAGCACTGGAGTCGGTGGAAACCGATGCCGAGGCGAGGGTTATCCTGGCCGCTGCGACAACCGGTGGCGGGTTCATTGACGTCTATGTTGGCCGTGATGATGGCTATATGCTGATGAAGGACGATGCCTCAGAAGCCACGCTGCCTGCGGATTTCGACCCACGCACGCGGCCCTGGTTCAAACAGGCGAAACAAAAGGGCTCAGCGTCGTTCACCGAACCCTACGTGGACGCGGGCACTGGAGGCACCATCATTTCCACGCTGGCACCGGTCAAACGTGGGGCTTACCAGGGTGTTGTCGGTGGTGATATTGCCCTGAAGACCATAGAACAGACGCTCTCCACGATTACGCTGGCCAACACCGGCTATGCCGCCCTGATCAGTGACGACGGCACCGTGTTGTTTCACCCGGACCAGAAACTGGTTGGCAAGAAGATCAGCAGTCTTTTGGGAGAATCTCCTCGGCTCAGCGGTGAAATTCACGAATATGACACCGGAGATGCCAGTTGGACTGCCGGTTTCCATCGCATCAAAGGTGCCCGTGGTGTTGAGTGGTATCTCGGCACTTTTATCAATGAGGACAAAATCAATGCGCCGGTCCATGCCGCTCGCGTAACCGGGCTGATCATCGCAGTAATTGGCTTGTTGGTGTCCCTGGTGATCCTGCGTTTTGGTATCCGCGTGCTGATGGCTCCCGTTCGCAAGCTTAATGCCGCCATGGCATCAATCGCCAGTGGCGAGGCGGACCTCACCAAGCGCCTGGACGATAGCGCCAACGACGAGTTCGGCAAGCTCGCGGCGGAGTTCAACAGCTTTGTTGAGAATATCCAGAATGTGGTCCGGGACGTCCAGCAAGGCACCGCCGAGCTTGGCGAAAACGTGTCCTCCCTGCGGGATACTGCCAGCACCAGCCGAGACAGCGTTGAAAAACAGCAGGCCGAGATTGATATGGTGGCCACGGCCATCAATGAGATGTCTGCCGCTGCCGGGGAAATTGCACAGAATGCCCAACAGACCGCGGATGCGTCCAACACCGCCGATGCAGACAGCCGCGCTTCCCTTGAAACCGTTGCCGCTTCCCGGGATGCAGTCCAGAAATTGTCAAAAGAGATTAACGCCGCTGCGGAAGTCATCGATAAACTCGGCAAGGACGTTACCGACATTACCTCGGTTCTCGAGGTAATTCAGGGGATTGCTGAACAGACCAACCTGCTGGCACTGAACGCGGCGATCGAGGCCGCAAGGGCAGGGGACGCGGGTCGTGGCTTTGCGGTTGTTGCTGACGAAGTGCGCAATCTGGCCCGCCGCACCCAGGACAGCACGGAAGAGATCAACAACATGATTGAGCGCCTGCAAAGCGGTGCAACCCAGGCTGTGGACGTCATGAAGGCATCAACAGCGGTCTCGAATGTGAGCATGGAGAAAGCCCAGGATGCCATGGAGTCCCTTAACCGTATTGCTGATGCCATAACGTCGATCAGCCAGATGACCTCCCAGATCGCAACGGCTTCTGAGGAGCAGACCTCTGTGACGGAAGAGTTGAACTCCTCCATCACCCGGATTGCCGACCAGGGCCAGGAGGCCGCCAAGGCTGCCAGCGAGAACGACGTCTATAGCGGTCAGATCGAATCGGTCGGCCACACGCTTAGTAAGAACGTGTCACGATTCAGGGTTTGAGTAAGACGTTTTCTGGGGCGCGGATAGTATCTGGATTCGCCGTCGGAGTTCGAGGAGGGTTCTGGTGCCGATGGCCCGGGACTCGTCCGTCAGATAGGGATTTTCCAGAACAAGGACGTTCCGGCTGTGCAGGTTTAGCTCGTCGATGGACTGGCCGTAGTATTGGTTGAGGTACGCGCCAAAGCTGCCATCGAAAATGGCCCTTTCCATGCCCAATTGAAGCCGATGTGCTGTTTCGTGGTCGTGCCGGTTGACGAAGAAGTAAGAGGGCATCGGATAGGCCAGCAGCAGGTCCGGCTCGATGGCGAAATCTTCGTTGTTTTCAAGCTCCAGATCGAAAAGAACCTCGTTGACTCCCCGGGCGAAGCATTCAAAACGATGATTCTCCAGCATGCGGAAAAGAATTTCGTACCGCGAGTGAGTCACCACGCTGACTCCGTTGGCCTGAAGAATCGACGAATCCGGCCAGTGTGCGCCCTGGCCGATGCGGATACCGACTTCCTCAAGATTGCCAAGGCTTCGGATGCCTTTGAACCTGGGCAATGATTCTTTAAGCACCACGCACACCCGAAGCCCCAAAAGTCCGCCATCGATAGGTATGGGGATGGCCTGCAGGCTTTCTTCCCTCTGTTTTGATGTCGCGACATTCGCGAGATCGACCAATTTTGATTGCTGGCGCTCAAGTTCGCGGACAACCCGGCCTTGGGCCATCTCCGGGGTGCGAGTGATTCGATACGAACCGTATTCCGGTGTCTTGTCGAAGGCGAGGGCAACCAGGGCACGTATGGGTGGGCTGTCGTAATTGCGGTACCACAGGCGATATTCCCTTGCCTGTGTTTCTCCAGACAGATATTCCGAAGACACACCGGTTCCCGGGCAAGCCAGAAACAATGCCAGGGCCGTCAGCCAGCCACGCGCACGCCTCACTTTCATTGAAGACTTACTCCCGCGTCCATTCGAGTTTCTTGTTATCGCCCGTTTTGATATCCAAGCAGTTTAGGTGAATTTTTCTTTCCGGAAAGGGATAACCGTAAAAAATCCCGAAAACAGTTGCGATACCTTTTAAACGGCTGCAATCATGGGCGTTAAATCACCAACAGGTAAGAAAACATGGCGTTCATCGACAATCTGATAGGTGCAACCGGCCATTGGGTGTCTGAATCGAATCCTGGTGCGCGAATCACCCAACCGCTGGCCTGGCTCCGTAAAACCAGTGGTTATGCGGCCGTCAACCGAATTATTGGCCTATCAATCCCGTTTGCACCACGGAATCGATTCAGTGTCGAGGAGATTCGCCCGGGGTTCGTTAAGGCAAGAATACGCCTGAAAGGCAATAAGAACCACTTTGGCAGCCTCTACGCCGGTGCCTATTTCCTGGTGGCGGAGATCCCCGGTGGTGTGTTGACGCTGTTTGATCTCGGCCCGGCTTACACGCCGATTCTCAAGGAAATGACGCTTCAGTTCCTGCAGCCGGCGAATTCCGATGTGTTTGTGGAGTTTTCACTGGACGCCGCCACGGTTGAAGCCATCAAGGCCGAGGCCGATGCTACGGGCAGGGCCGCGTTTGAGTTGGAAGGCACACTGTACGACAGTGACGGCCATCATGTGGCCACTTCGATGGCCCACTATCGTGTTCGCAAGAAAGGCTTCCAGGCGCAGTGAACTGAGGTTGATTCAAGCGCCGTCCAATTCCCGTAGGGCGGCGAGGAAAGTTTCCCCGTATTTTTCGAGCTTTGCCGCACCCACGCCGTTTATCTCAGCCATTTCGGCAAGGCTGTTCGGTTTCTTGTCCAGGATTTCAAACAGCGTGGCATCGTGGAAAATCACATAGGGCGGCACGCCCTTCTCATCCGCCAGCGATTTTCGGCAGGCCCGCAGCGCTTCCCAGCCGGGTTTGTCAGTGATCTGGTCTGCAATCCTGCGGCGGCCGGACCCTGATGACCCACGGCTACTGGAGGCCTTCACTACCGGATCCTTGCGTAACTGGATAGCTACCTCGCCCTTAAGTAGTGGACGGCATTGCTCCGTAAGCTGCAACGCTCCGTAGCCTTCCGGGTCAGCCCTGAGGTAACCGTTGGCCACCAGTTGACGGAATACGGACTTCCAGTCGTTTGCAGACAACTCGGTACCAATTCCGTAGGTGGAAACCGTTTGATGGCCGGACTGCAGGATACGTTCGTTCTCAGAGCCGCGTAACACATCAATCAAATACGTAACCCCGAAACGTTGGCCGGTTCTGAACACGCAGGAGAGCGCCTTCTGAACAGCAATCTTGCCGTCCCAGGTTTCCGGTGGAGTCAGGCAGGTGTCACAGTTGCCACAGGGTTGTTCAAGGGTGTCGCCGAAATACCGCAGCAACACCTGTCGCCGACAGCTTGTCACTTCGCACAGGCCTAGCATGGCATCCAGTTTCTGGCGCTCAACCCGTTTGAAGTGGTCATTGCCCATGGAGCCTTCGAGCATCTGTCGCAGTTTGATCACGTCCTGCAGGCCGTAAACCATCCAGGCGGTCGAAGGCTTTCCATCACGACCGGCTCGGCCGGTTTCCTGATAGTAGGCTTCCAGGCTTTTTGGAAGATCCAGGTGGGCGACAAATCGAACATCGGGTTTATCGATGCCCATGCCAAAAGCAATGGTGGCCACGATGATGACGCCGTCCTCGCGCAGGAAGCGCTCCTGATTCCGCGCGCGATCACCGGCATTGAGGCCCGCATGGTAGGGCAGAGCGGTGTAGCCTTTGTCACTGAGCAGCTTCGCGGTGCTGTCGACTTTGTTGCGGGACAGGCAATAAACGATGCCGCAGTCGCCATCATGTTCCGCTTTAATAAAATCCAGTAGTTGTTTGTTTGCATTGGTTTTCGGAGCAATTCGGTACTGAATATTCGGGCGATCAAAACCACTGATAAAGTGTCGGGCTTCGGTCAGGGACAGCCGTTCAGCGATCTCCTTGCGGGTGCGCTCGTCCGCGGTGGCGGTGAGGGCTATGCGGGGTACGCCCGGGAATTCATGGGCCAGCCGGCTTAGCTCCAGGTAGTCGGAGCGGAAATCGTGCCCCCACTGGGACACGCAGTGGGCTTCGTCGATGGCAAACAGGGAAATAGAAGCATCATGTAACAGGCCCAGTGTGCGAGGCTGGATCAGCCGTTCCGGCGCGCAGTAAAGCAGATCGAGTTCGCCGGTCATAAGGGCGTTTTCAGTGTCCCGGGCCTGTTCGAAATCCATGGTGGAGTTCAGGAACGCGGCCTTGACACCCAGTTCTTTCAGCGCTGCCACCTGGTCCTGCATCAGTGCAATCAGTGGTGATATGACGACAGCTGTTCCGGCGCGAACCAGGGCTGGCACCTGATAACAGAGGGATTTACCACCACCGGTGGGCATCAGTACCAACGCATCGCCACCGTCAACCAGCTCGCGGATAATGTCGCCCTGCAAGGGCCGGAAGGTCTCGTAACCGAAAACACGATGAAGGACTTCTTCCGGGTCCTGGTCGTTAACACGGGGGCGCTCTGTGCTGAGTTGTGCAAAATCCATGACTTGGCCAGCGGTGTTGGTTGAGGGTAAAGGGTGCCATTCTGGCAGGCAGGCCATGATACCAGAAAGCGGTCACGGAATCGGCGGAGACAAACAAACCTTATAAACGCTACAATGCGCCTTTTTTCTGCACCCAACAAACAGGAACTCCATGCAGGAATTTGACGCCATCCGACCTTACTCGGACGAGGAAACCGGAACCGCCATCAACAATCTGGTACGGGATCCGGAATTTCTGGATATGATTGGCCGCTTCAAATCGCCCACACTGGCCAAATGGGCGCCGGGAATGCTCCGGGTATGGGTCAAGCGCTGGCTGGCCAGGAACTTTGGCGGACTTACCCGTATCGACGACCTCCAGGCGCGATTGTCTGGCTACGTTGGTGAACTGGTTGATCACACAACGACCCGGGTTACCCACAGCGGGCTGGAAAATCTGGACAAGCAGAGCGCTCACCTGTTCATCTCCAACCACCGCGACATCGTGTTCGACCCGATGGTGGTCAATTACCTGCTGTTCGCGAACGGCTTCAATACCACACGTATTGCCATTGGCGACAACCTGCTGGCGAACCGCGTATTTGCTGAAATGATGCGGCTGAACAAGAGCTTTGTGGTGCGTCGCAGTATGACCAGCCCACGTGAAATGCGGGACGCCTACATCATGCTTTCGGCGTTTATCAATCATAGTATCGACAACAACGAGAGCATCTGGATTGCGCAGCGTGAAGGGCGCGCCAAAGACGGGCTGGATTTCACCGATCCCGCCATTATTAAAATGTTCTACATGAGCCAGAAGAAAAGTGGGTTGGATTTCGGCGAAGCCATGAACCGGCTGCACATCGTGCCGGTGTCCATTGCCTACGAGTATGATCCCTGCGATATGGACAAGGCCCGAGAGCTCGAAACCCGCTCCCGCACGGGCAAATACGTTAAGGCGGAAGGCGAGGATACTAACCAGATAATGCGCGGGCTCACGGGGTTCAAGGGCCACGTGCACGTGCATTTCGGAGCACCCATCGCGGATGCCGAAAACACGCCTAAGGAACTGGCTGCCCGGATCGATCGGGAGATGCATGCCAATTATCACTTGCACACGTCCAACCTGGTGGCCTATCAGCAAAGAGGCATTCATCCTGATTCACACGCCAGCAGAGACTCTGTAAGCGATGCGGTGGTGACGGCAGAGGCCTGGTCAGCGGCGGAAATAGAAGCCGCCGAGGCGGAGATGGAGCGTCGACTTGATGCCTGCGACCCGGCGATTCGGCCCTATCTGCTGGATATGTACGCCAACCCGGTGGTCACGGCGCTTGAAGCTCACAATGGCAACGGCTCGACGGATACACCAACGGAACACCCCTGATACCCGAGGTATTTTGTGCAAGAACTTCAAACTATCGAATTGGAAACCAATCCCAATCCTACTGCCGCCGTTATCTGGCTGCATGGCCTTGGAGCCAGTGGCCATGATTTCGAGCCGGTAGTGCCGGAGCTGGGGCTGCCCGACAATGCCGCTGTTCGGTTCATTTTCCCTCACGCCCCCAACATGCCGGTCACCATTAACGGTGGAATGACGATGCCAGCCTGGTATGACATCAAGGCAATGGATATTGACCGGGTGGTCGACACCGATCAGTTGATGGCCTCGTCAGACGCGGTTGCAAAACTGGTGGACCGGGAAATTGAGCGTGGCGTGAAGAGCGAGAACATTGTGATTGCTGGATTTTCCCAGGGGGGCGCCGTGGCCTACGAGCTTGGGTTGAGCTATCCGAAGCGCCTGGCGGGCATTATTGCCCTGTCAACATACTTTGCCACTGCGAAGACTGTGAAGTGCTCAGAGGCGAATCATGATATCCCGATCCGGATCTATCATGGCACCTTTGACCCCATGGTACCGGAGGCCCTGGGCCGGCAAAGCGTGGAAAAGCTGCAGGACATGGGGTTTGAACCCACGTATGAGACCTATCCGATGGAACACAGCGTGTGCATGGAAGAGATCGTGGATATCGGCAAGTTCCTTCGCGATAACGTACTGTAAAGCTCGCCTGACGTTCGATTGGCGAAGCCTAAGCAGGGCAGGTTGCCTCGCTTAGCTTCGCCAGAACGCTGGTGAAAGCACAATTACCACGCTCAGTATTTCCAGGCGCCCCATCAGCATACCCACCGATAGAATCCATTTGGCAAGCTCCGGGAGCGGTGCAAAGGTGCCCGCTGGCCCAATTGTGTCGCCGAGCGCCGGGCCAACGTTGGTCAGCACGGTGAGTGCTCCGGACAGGCTGGTGATAAAGTCCAACTGCAGAGCTGCCAGCGCGACCGTTATGATCAGCAGGCACAACAGAAAGATAAAGGTGTAGGCAATCATCGAAGCGATAATTTCGTCGCTGACCGCGCGGCCATTGTAGTTGCGGGTGAATACGGCCCTGGGATGCAGCAGCCGCATCAGCTGCTCCCTCAGTACGATCAATGAGAGCTGGAAGCGGAACACTTTCATGCCCCCGGCTGTTGAGCCGGAGCACCCGCCGATAAACATCAGAAAGAAAAACAGCACAAACGCAAGTGGGCCCCACGCAGAGTAATCTTCCGAGGCATAGCCGGTTGTTGTGACCACAGACGTGACATTGAAGAGCGTCGACACGTAGCCGTTAACGAGGTCGAACTCCACTGGTGAGACGTACCAGCGGTAAAGAGTCAGTAAGGCAGGTACCACCAGCAGGATGGTCACGAACAGCCGCACCTGCTGATCCCTGAACAGCACGCCGTGCTGGCCATGCATTTCCCGGACAAAAAGAAAGAACGGCATGCTGCCGATCATCATGAACAGGGTGGCTTCCAACAGAATCAGGTTGGAGTCGAACTTGCCCATGGACAAGTCGGATGTGGAGAAGCCGCCGGTCGCAATACTCGTCAGGCCATGGTTGAATGCGTCAAACAGGCTCATGCCGGACAACCAATAGGTCGTTACCGCAAGCACCGAAAACGCCACGTAAACCAACAGCAGGCCACGACTGAGGGTTTTCATTCGCGGCAGGGCCTTGTCAGTCCATTCTGAAGATTCCGTTGCAAAAAGCCGCATGCCGCCCACGCGGAGGAAGGGCAATACGGCAACGAACATGCCGATGATCCCGATGCCACCAATCCATTGCAGTACAGAGCGCCAGAGCAGTAGGTCCTGATCCATGGTGTCCAGGCCGGTAAGCACCGTGGCTCCGGTGGTGGTGATGCCGGATGTGCCTTCGAAAAAGGCCTCGCCGAGGGTGAGCCCCAGATCACTGAGATAGAACGGGAGCGAGGAGAGCAGGGCGATAATAAACCAGCTGGAGACGGTCAGCACGAACATGTAGCGGGGCTTCAGGTCTCGTGCCTGGCGGTAGGTCGCGAGAATGCCCAGCAGCCCCGTGCCAAAACAGATAGCCGCAGACTCCGCAAACGCCATGGCATTCGGCGATTCAGAAGTTACGAGAAGAAGCACAGGTAAGGTCATGAAAATACTAAGAAGTATAAACATGACGCTCATGATAAAGATTACGGGGTTCAGGTTTCTCAAAGGACGCTCTAGCCGGCTGAACAGAGAGACGGCGTCAGAATACATGCGGCTTGGGGCTTTCGCAAGGTGGAACCCGCAGTGTGTCAGGGTCTTACAGGTACATTAAATCACTGTAAATTCCGCGTAAATAAGGATCCGAACGCTGGTGTTTGTCGTCAGCCTGATGCAACTTCGAATTGTGAGTTCGGTTTGAAACCGGAAGGAGAATTCAAATGAAAAAGTCGATTGCATTGATGCTTGGTCTTTCTGCAGCGCCGCTGATGGCGGTCTCCCAAAGCGCCTTCGCTGATGTCTACAAGTCAGGTGGTGGTAGCCTTTATGCGGGCCTGAACTACAGCTTTATCAATATCGAAAACGGCAGTGACGACGTTGACGTTGGTACGCTGTCCGCGAAGGTGGGTGGCCTGGTGTCGCCTTTCTTTGGGCTCGAAGCCCGTGCTGGGTTTGGCGTGGACGATGATCGCATTGGCGGCGTCGATTATTCGCTGGACAATTTCTTCGGCGGCTACGCCACGCTGAATCTGGCGAACGAATCACCCGCAACGCCTTACGTTATTTTCGGTGTAACCCGGGTTGAAGTGGAAGCGAAGTCGTTCCTGGGGACCACCACCGAGGATGAGTCGGACTTTTCCTACGGCGCTGGTGTGAATGTTGAGCTGGCACCGGAAGTGTCTGGCAACGTGGAATACATGCGTTACTATGACAAGGATGGCTCCACCGTTGATGGTCTGGGCCTGGGCGTCACCTTCAACTTCTGATCGGAGCGCTCTGCACAAAGAAACCTTGGCGGCGGAGGCCTGTTCGCCGCCGTTATTGGGAGCCAGTTTGAATCACCTTGCCCATCTTTTTCTCGCACCAGATTCCCCCAAGGTTCGTGTGGGCAGCCTGCTGGGGGACTTTGCGAGAGGCATTGTGCCGGACGAACTGCCCCGGGAAGTGAGGGTGGGGCTGCAGCATCACAGGGCGGTGGATGCGTTTACCGACCAGCATCCGCAAGTCATTGCAAGCAAGCGGTTGTTCTCCCCTCAGCGCCGACGTTTCTCGGGTGTGGCGCTGGATATCCTCTACGATCACTACCTGTTAAGAAACTGGCAACGCTTTAGTCATGTGAATTCCGATACCTTTATCGATCAGGTCTATCGGGAACTCGATGAAAACGCGTCGCTGATGCCTGAGAAAATGCAAAAGGTGACTCGGCAGATCGTTCTCCACGACTGGTTCCGCTCATACCAGGACATTGACAACATTGGGTATGCTCTGGACCGGGTCGCCAATCGCATACGGTTCAGGAATGCGTTCAGCGGAATCATCGAGGAGATCAAAGCCCACGACCAGGAACTCGAACACAGGTTCCTCAGCTTTTTCCCTGAACTCAAACACTTTGCCACAAAGGATTTTGAATGTTGACGGACTCCAAGAGATACGTTGTCGCTGCGCTTTTCGCGTTCCTGATCCCCTCCATCGCCATGGCTGAGAGCAGCAGTAATGAAAACGCTGTGCCCGAGCGACTTGGCTTTGTTGAATGGCTTGTGCTCGAGGGCACGGGCCTACGCATGAAGGCCCGGCTGGACACCGGGGCCAAAACCTCTTCACTGCATGCCGTCAATGTTGAGCCGTTCATGAAAGGTGATGAAGAATGGGTCAGTTTCCAGTTGCCGCTGGCTGACCACCAGGATGAGGACGACGCCGACGGCAAGAATCTGGAAGAGGTGATTCTGGAGTTCAGCCTGCCTGTTGAGCGTACGGTTAAGATCAAGCGCAAGGGCGCACCCTCGCAGCGCCGGTTTGTGGTGGTTATGGACTTCTGCATTGCCGGTACCAGTCATAAAACTGAGTTCTCACTCACGGACCGTGGGAAGTTTTCCTATCCGGCGTTGTTGGGTCGACGGTTTATGCGCGACGACAATATCCTGATTGATTCGGCGGACGCCTTCATCGCGAAGCAGGACTGCGAGTACAAAAATCTGGCCGATGTTGCTGAAGAGCACGCTGGGTGAGTTGTTTGTAAAATCTGCGTATAGACAAAATGTAGCTATAAGTCTACAATGATACCAAGTGTTAAGTGGGTGAAAGCCTGAAAAACAGTGGTGTCCGCTATGAGTAACGCGCAGAAACTCGCAACCGTCCAAAAGAACAACGTCTCCGGCGTTGGCCTTAAAACCGTGTTTAATATTCTGGACCGTTGGGGCTGTACTCCCGAGCAGGTACAGAAAATCCTTCAGATCTCCCGCCCGGCGTACTACAAGTATCGTAAAGCGCCGGAGCAGGCGAGCCTGACCCATGACCAGATTGAACGTCTCAGTTATCTGGTCAACATCCATGGCTGCCTGCGGATGATCTTCGAGAACCCGAAGAACGTTTACGGCTTTATGGCCCTGAAAAACGACAATCCGTACTTCAACGGCAAAAGTCCCCTTGAGATTATCAGTACGGGCCAGTTTGCTGCTTTGTATGAAACGTTCAGGCGTATCGATGTATTGCGCGGGGGGCTCTGGTGAGTCAGGAACTGCCGCCAACGATCACACCCGAGAGCATTACCGGGTTTCGCCTGATCAACTCGAGGTTTCCGCCCATCAGCCTGTTTGATGATGTGGCGGACGAAGATGAGTTTGATGCGCTCTACGAACTTCAAGCGCTCACCAACCCCCGTCTTCAGACCGAGTTGGGTAATCTCAACCTGATCCGCAAAGCGGAGATCCCGTTCGGAATCCCTGGCTGCTCCTACGCCACCGGCCCGTTTACCCATGTAAACCCCGAAGGCAGCCGCTTCAGCGATGGCCAGTACGGTGTTCTGTATATGGGGGAGAGCATCGATACAGCGATAGCGGAGGTGGCCTATCACCAGTCACGCTACTGGCAGGGCGTTCACGGTTTGGACTACGACCGGCTGGTGTTCCGGGGGCTTAAGTGCAAGGTGGGGACGATGACCCTGCACGACGCCACGACCCTCTCCTTTGGGGACGCCATCTACGATGCTGACAGCTACGCGGCTTCACGGAGTTATGGTCGCAGGCTCTACAGGGCAGGCTCGGAAGGGCTTCGGTATCACTCTGTTCGAAAACCCGGCGATACCTGCTGGGGATTGTTCACTCCCAGGCACGTCCGCAGTGTTATCCAGACGGCGCATTTCGAGTTTATCTGGAACGGTGAGCAAATCAGCTCGGTTAACAAGTTCACCAAGGCGTGAGCATACCGTTACGGTTTCCATTCACTGACGATCAAATCGAACAGTGCCCGCAATTCTGAACGTTCATAGTTTCGCACGCCGCATATCAGATTGAGGTTGGTGATCATCTCCGGATCATCAAAAATACGCACCCCTCCGCGGCTCTGTGATTGTTCCGCGAACTCCCGCTCCACAAGCCCAAACCCCATGCCGGATTTGACCATAACCACCGTGGAATACTCGTCGTCGGAACTGGTGGCCGCGTCGGAGAGGCTTGCCTGAGGGCCAAGCAGGTCCTTCATGAAATCAAAAAACGGGCAGTCCCGGTTGGGCCAGACCCAGGGCAGGCGCCGACGTGACTCGAAGTCGGCTGGTAGGGTGTCGAACTCCGTATCCGCAGGGCCAACAACGGAAATACGCACTGGCGTGAGTGGCACCACCTTTAACCTCGGGTCCTCGCAGTTGCCATAGACATACCCCAGATCCAGCTCTTCTGAAAGCACTTGCTCGACAATCTGGGTTGACGCCCGGGTTTTCATTTCCAGGTTGAGGTGAGGGAGAGCGTCCGTCTTCCGGCGAAGCACTTCGTCTACACGAAGGTATTCAGGCGGAGAGTTCAGTCCAAGGCGGAGTGTTGCGTGGGGCACCGAACGCAAGGAAAGCGCAGTGTTACGTACATCTTCCACGGCGGTAAACACCTGGCGAACGGGCATGAGCAAGCGCTCGCCAGCCGCGGTCAGGGACATTCCCTGTTTACTGCGCTCGAACAGCAGAACCTCGAACTCTTCCTCAAGCTGGCGAAGGTGCTCGCTCACTGCAGACGGTGTCGAATGACGACGAGCGGCCGCGCGAGTCAGATTGGCCTCTTCAGCCACCAGAAGAAAAGACTTGAGCCTGTCCAGCTTTATGTTCATATTTTTCGAACACCGGGTTCAAATAATGTCGATGGACGACCTGGTACGGCGGGTCGAGAATGGTTTCATTGTAGTCATCGTTCATATTTAAAGGAAGATGAAAATGAAAGCCATCCTCGTCAATCAAACACTCAGACAAGCACCATCGATTGCATGTGTTCCCTCAAAGAGCGCTTTCATGAGGCGAGCCATCGCTGCTATCAAGCGCTATGCGGGACGTTGGAGTCGCCGGTACCAATTGAGGCAGTCGCTGTATGAAATGGACACCAGACTGGTCGAAAAAGACATAGGGTTGCCTCACGGCAGTCTGGTAGAGGAAGCGCACAAGCCATTCTGGCGGGAGTAGTCGTCACGCTGAGCCTGTCCCCAGGGCTCAGCGATGCGTCTTCCAGAACGGGCTGTGTGCCTCTCGTAGCAGCTGAGCTCTGGTTGTTCCGATGTCCCATGCCAAACGATCCAGCTCTCTCATCGGCATTCCCCGCAGGCGTCTTCTTAGGCGTGTGCGGGTTTTTTGGTTCTCAATATAGTGTTTGAGTGTGCGAAACAGGACTTTGTCGATGTTCATATTCCACCTCCGGTGCTTGATAAAATTCTATTGGACCGGTGTTGGCGGAACAGGCACAGAAGGGTGCTATTGGGGGAGTACAGTTTTAAGATACAGTTGACGCCAGCGAAACGGGTGCTAACCTTCCGTAGGTGCCGGGCTCCCATATAATTCATTTTTCAACATGACTACTTGTTTCGTGGCCGACTTGTGAGGGATCACCTGAAATATTCTATTCCCCTAGTTCTCAGCCTGTGTCTCAGCCTGGCGTCGGCGCATGCTTCCATACGCTCGGAATATGAAGTCAAAGCGGCGTTCCTCTACAACTTCACACGTTTTATTACCTGGTCAAATGGAGCAACCGCTTCCGATCCTCTTGATGTGTGCATCTACGGCGATGACCCCTTCGGCAACCTGCTTGACCCCATGCAAGGTCGTAAATCCCAGGGCAGGGCGCTTCAGCTTCGATACCCCAACGTTCCGGCCGATATCGCGGGATGCGACGTACTTTATATAGGGCAATCCCAGTCCAGAAATGTCGACGAACTGCTCGAAATGGCCGAGAGCCACGAAGGCATACTGACAGTGAGTGATTTGCCAGACTTCATTCGCAAGGGCGGGATTGTCGGTTACGTGAAGCAGGGTAATGTTATTCGCTTCGAAATCAGCCTGAAAGCCGCAATGGAAGCGGGCCTGACCATTAACTCCAGGCTTCTGGAACTGGCGGTGAGGGTCCTGGGATGATGGGGCGGTGGCGATACTGGCGACTGAAAACCAAACTGCTATTCCTTACGTTGTTCACCAGTGCACTTGGCATCACCCTGGTCTGCGCGAGCCTCATCTTTGTTGAGAACCAGAATTACCGGAAACAGCTTGAGTCCGAGCTTCATGTCATCGCCGGCATCTTGGCGGAGCAGTCCGCTGCCGCCTTGGTGTTCGAGGACAACGAGCAGCTGAGCAGTATTATCACCAGCCTCAAGCGTATCGACACTATTCGGCAGGCCTGTGTCTACAACCAGCAAGGGGACGTGATGACGTCTCTTTCAGGCCGGCCACAGGGGCAATGCCCGTCGGTTGGTTCGTCGTTGGAAGTAGGGTTCGTCGGGGACGTCTATCAGTTACTGATGCCGGTCACACTGGACAACGAAGTGGTCGGGCAGCTTTTCCTCTCATCACACCTTGAAGTTTTGCGGGGCCATATCCGGACCTTTGTATCCGTAGCCTCCGGCATCGGGGCGGTGATCCTCATCGCGCTGGTATTCCTGGCGCTCAGGTTACAGAGAATCGTATCCGAACCCATTCTCAAGCTTTCGGAGACGGCCGAGCGCATCGCCCAGGATCACGACTACTCCATTCGTGCGCCGGTTTCCGGCACCGACGAACTCGGGCGCCTGGGTAACACCTTCAACGAGATGATCAGCACCATCCAGCAACAGAACCGCCGCATCCTGGAAAGCCGTGACAGCCTGGAGCGCATCGTCGAGGCCAGGACCTCCGAGCTGAGCATGGCCAACCGTGAACTGGAGGCGTTCAGTTACTCGGTCTCCCATGACCTCAGGCAGCCCCTGAGAGCCGTTGAAGGGTTTGGGCAAGCCCTGGAAGAGGATTGTGGCGATCAGTTGAATGAGATCGGTAAGGATTACCTGAAGCGAATCCGCGCGGCCAGTGTACGGATGGCAGGGCTGATCGATGGGTTGCTTGTTCTGTCCCGCGTCAGCCGACAGTCCATGGAAAATCAGACAATAGACTTGAGCCAGATGTTGGAAGAAATTGCGGAAGAACTGCAAGACATCAGCGATGATGTGCCAACGGAAATTCTCATACAGCCGGGTATGTGGGTTGTAGGCGACAGCCGAATGCTGCGTGTTGCCTTCCAGAACCTGATGGCGAACGCCTGGAAATACAGCGCCAAAGAAGAAAAACGAATTGTCGAAGTGTTGTCTCGAAGAGAAGGGCGCTGGGTTGCTATTGAGGTTCGTGATAACGGTGTCGGATTCGATATGAGGTATATCGACAAACTGTTTGTGGCATTCAATCGACTTCATACGCCGTCGGAGTTCGGCGGCACAGGTATTGGCCTGGCGACTGTATACCGCGTTGTTCGCCGGCACCATGGCGATATTTCCGCTACGTCGCAATTGGGCGAGGGGGCAAGTTTTGTTGTGAAGTTGCCTGTTTCGGGAGATCAGGACTAGACTGTAGTCAGATTCAACCTATTAATGCAATTCATTGAAAGGGCAAATAAAATCATGGATGGCCATTCAATCCTTGTGGTTGAAGACAACCCGGATGATCAGGTTCTGGCAGTGCGAGCCCTCAAGAGTGCGAGCGAAAACAGCCCTGTCATCGTAAAAGAAGACGGGCAGGAAGCCCTGGACTTCCTGTTTGGCAACGATGCCAGGCAGCCGTGTAAAGATCTGGATTCGCTCGGTCTTGTTTTGCTTGATGTGAAGCTTCCCAAGGTCAGTGGCCTGGAGGTCCTGAAAGGTATTCGGTCCTCGCCACTGACCAACTGGCTGCCAGTCGTTATGGTTACATCCTCTGATGAGCCGGCAGACCTGTTGAATGCATACCGTTTGGGTGCCAACAGCTTTATCACCAAGTCGATCAATTATCGGGAGTTTACGGAACAAATGAAGTTGCTTGCCCGCTATTGGCTTTTTGTCAATAAAGTGCCGAAGGCAGGTGCGGTTCGCTCGTTATAAAAAGGTAAGGCCATTGACAGACACAGCCAGCCCTCTACGGATGTTGATCGTCGAAGATTCAGAAGACGATGCGCTGCTTCTACTGCGAGAGATGCGCAAAGGAGGCATAGCCCCCTATCATGAGTTGGTAGACAGCGAAGACCGTCTGTCCTATGCCCTTCGCCGGGGTAAGTGGGATATCGTCATTACCGACCACAACATGCCCGGCTTCTCTTCGTTCAGGGTATTGGAGCTGACCAAGAAGTACTGCAAGGACCTGCCAGTAATCATCGTATCCGGAACGATCGGCGAGGGCGTTGCCGTTACCGCCATGAAAGCCGGTGCGCAGGATTACATCATGAAGGACAACCTGTCCCGGTTGATTCCTGCCATTGATCGGGAAGTACGTGAAGGATTCATGCGCCAGGCCAAGCGTGTTGCCGAGAATGCCCTGGAGCATATGGCCTATCATGACAGCCTGACTGATCTTGTGAACCGCCGGGAATTCGAGCGGCGGCTGGTGCAGGCGCTCGAAGACACCCATAAAACCGGCCGTCATCATGTACTGCTCTATCTTGACCTTGACCAGTTCAAGATCATAAACGACACCTGTGGTCATGTGGCTGGGGATTACTTGCTTAAGCAGGTCGCCGCATTGCTGTCACTTCAAATTCGCTCTGATGATACCCTGGCTCGCCTCGGCGGCGACGAATTTGGAGTACTGCTGCGCGGTTGCGACGCGGTCCATGCACACAAGGTCGCTGAAAAGCTGTGTGAAGTGGTCCATGAGTTCCGCTTTGTTTGGCAGAACAAGCCGTTCTCGGTGTCGCTCAGCATCGGTATGGTTTTGATCAACGAAAACTACAACAGTGCCGGTGAGCTTCTGAGCCACGCCGACCTGGCCTGCTACGCCGCCAAGGATCGGGGACGCAATAACGTCCAGCTTTACGAAACCGATGACAGTGATATGCAGCAACGTCAACGGGATATGAACTGGACCAGCCGAATTCAGCAGGCTCTGCAAAACAACAGTTTCTGCCTATGGCAGCAGGAAATGGTTGCCCTTCAGCCAGAAGCCAACGACGGTTATCGCACCGAATTTCTAGTCCGCCTGAACGAAGGTGATGACATCGTACCTCCAGGAGCCTTCATTCCTGCGGCGGAACGCTTCAACTTGATGACACGAGTTGATCGCAAGGTCATCGACCTGGCATTTGACTACCTTGATCGCACTGGGCTCGGGCGTGAGAGCACAGGAACGTTCTTTATTAATCTGTCTGGAAGCTCGTTTAACGAACCAGAACTGTTTCTGTACATCAGCCAGTTAGCGGAGCGGTATAAGCTGATTCCCGAGCGTATCTGCTTTGAAATTACTGAAACTTCCGCCATTGCCAATCTGAACGCGACTCAGAGGTTCATCAATTCCGCCAAAAGAAGAGGGTTCAAATTCGCGCTTGATGATTTCGGCGCGGGCATGAGTTCGTTCTCCTATTTGAAAGCCCTGCCAGTGGACTACCTGAAAATTGATGGTGGTTTCGTCCGCAACCTGCTGGACGACCCAATCGATTTGTCGATAGTCGATGCGTGCAACCGGATTGGCCACTCCGCAGGACTCAAGACGGTTGCCGAGTTCGTGGAGAACGACGAGGTGAGAGCCCGTCTGGTTGAACTGGGGCTCGACTTCGCCCAGGGATATGGAATTTCCATGCCTCGACCGCTGGAATAGATACCTCTCCGCCTTTGTTCACACTTCAATAATGGACGTAACCTCCAAAAGGATTATCAATGCTCGAAAATGGTGACTTGATTATTCGCTATCTTGAGCGATTGGGAGTCGAGTATGTATTTGGGGTTCCAGGCGGGAGTATTGAGCCTTTTTACAATGCGCTTGCTCGCAGCGAAAAACGTGGCGGTATCAAAGCCGTCATCTCCAGACATGAAGCGGGCGCAGCTTTCATGGCAGAGGGATATGCTCGGGAAACAGGTCGACTAGGTGTGTGTTGCTCAACGGCAGGGCCTGGCGCAACGAATCTGATAACGGGTGTGGCGTCTGCCTATGCTGACAACATTCCTATACTTGTAATCTCAGCTCAGACGGCGCTTGATCGCTTTGGACAGGGATCTCTTCAGGAAAGTTCTTGCACCAGCGTCAATACCATGGAGATGTTTGCCCGTTGCACACGTTACAACACGTTTGTCTCACATACCGCCCAACTTGAAACCAAGCTGCTTCAGGCTGTTAGCTATGCGTTGGGAAACCAACCGGGTCCTTCGCACTTGGGTATTCCTTTGGATGTAATGAGACATCCTGTTTCCGATGACTCCAGCCATCATAACCTAAGGGCTTTTACTCACCATGATGTTGCACCAAGTCCAGACGCTATCCAGTTGTTATTGAAAGAGCTGTCATCAGCTTTAAAAGTAACCGTTGTACTAGGCGAAGGGGCTGCGGAGGCTGCGGATATTTTGATTAGCCTGGCAGAGTCGAGACATTGGCAGATGGTGACCACGCCTCGCGGCAAAGGGATCGTCGATAGCTATCATCCTCTATACCGGGGAGTTTTTGGGTTTGCCGGGCATGAAAGCGCAGCGGAAGCGCTCAAAACCAAAAACGCGGATTTGGTACTTGTGGTTGGGTCCGCTCTGGATGAAGTATCAACCTCAGGATGGGACACAACAGCCATACTCTCTGAGCGTTTAATACACGTATCCAGAAACCCTGAACACCTTACCCGATCCACAATGGCCCGATTGGTTATTCTGGGTTCGCCAAAGCTCACGCTTGCGTCTATTGCAGGCGCGCTTGGGGTTGAAACCGGCGGAGGCTTTGTCTCGACGACAGAACAACACTCTCAATTGCCTCTACAGATACGTCTAGACAACCGGACAGCATGTGAGAACGTCAGCGGTAGCATAAAGCCCCAGGCTTTGATGACCTATATGAGCAGGGTGTGCCCCTCAAACGCTAGGGTGCTGATGGACAGCGGCAACAGCTTCCTCTGGGGGATTCACCATTGGAATATTCGCCGCTATGAACATCAGGATCCTTCCAAGAAGTATTTCCATATTGGTATTGGATTTTCTTCAATGGGGTGGGCGATAGGGGCTTCGGTCGGAGTAGCAGCTGCTGTAAAGAACACACCGGTCATATGTTTTACAGGTGATGGTAGCTATCTAATGGCTGGTCAGGAAATCACCACTGCATTGCAGGAGAATCTGAACCTGCTCATGGTTGTACTGAATGATTCCTCACTGGGTATGGTTAGGCATGGGCAGGGACTTAGCGGAGGGGAATCCATCGGGAACAGCCTTCCGGATATTAATTTCGCTGACATGGCCAAGGCTATGGGAATTGAATCGTATCGCGTTGAAACAATGGAAGAGCTTTTCTCAGTGAATCTACATGCCATATTAGCTAAAACCGGACCTTGTTTGCTCGACGTAGTCGTCGACAGAGATGAAATACCGCCCATGGGGTCTAGGATGAAGGTATTGACTGGTTCCATATAAGAGAGCACTTATGACCTCAGATTACGTATATCACTCCAATTTTTGGATGGAAGAACCCGAGGACTCGAATCCTTTCGCAGCCAAGCACTGTTTCTGTTCTGGATACGATGTTTACGGGCAGGTCGTCCCCAATGCAAGCTGGTTTGAATATCTATTGCTCTTATTTTGTGGCGAAAGGCCAACCAGGGAAGAGGCTCTCTTGATCGAAAAGTTGGCCATTGTCCTGGCCAACCCAGGACCGAGAGAGGCCAGTGTCAGAGCGGCAATGAATGCAGGCGTAGCGGGAACAAACCACAGCTCTGCGTTAATGGCAGCACTTGCGGTAGGTGCAGGACAATACGGAGGAGCCCAGGAAGTTGCGATTTCAGTCAGGCTCTGGCGCGATTGTGGTCAGAATATCGAAAAGTGGAAAGAGCGACTATTTCACCCTGAGGAAGACGAACGGGCTGACATCTGGCTTCCGATGGAACACGCACCGGGGTTTGACCCAAATGGAGAGTCTCTTCCTACGCATCTCCGTCAAGCACTCGACTATCTCGTTAAACTTGCTCCGAGTGATGGCGCGCTTCGTTGGCTGCATGCTCATCGTCCCGAGCTTGAAGCGACCGTTGGTTATCCGCTTGCGATCAGTGGGATAGCGGCGGCCACGTTTGTTGATCTGAATCTGAATGAGGATCAAGCAAGTATGCTTTATCTTATGTTGCGGCTTCCTGGGGCTGCAGCACATGCAATTGAGCAAAAAAATATGGGTTGGAAGAAGTTTCCATTTTATGGTCCTGCTATCGAGTTAGTATCCGATCCCGGGCCAGTTACGTCCAACCCCGGCAAAGGGGGCGTAAGCTAATGGGTTACAAGCACCTACTAAATACTGAAAGTCACTGGGTAACCCGAAAAGGTAAGGCGTTTTTGTCGGACCGTGTGGTGATGCATGGCAAGGACCTGCATAAAGAATTGTGCAACTACAACTGGATACATTTGTACCTTTACGCCGTGCTCGGGCGGGATCCTGGTGAGAACGTCGCGAAAATGATTAATTATTACTGGGTTTCTTCAAGTTATGCGGACCCATCTATTTGGCCAAATCATGTTACCGCTCTAGCAGGTACCGTTAGATCGACTGCCTCATTGGCGTTAATGGCCGGCTTGAGTATTTCGGAAGCATCACTCTATGGCCGCAGACCTGAAGTGCGGGCCCTTGATTTCTTCTATAGGGCAGGGCGGTGGTGCGATGACGGTGGACAACTAATAGACTTCGTTGATCAAGAGAAAGCCAAGGGACGGATTTTGTATGGTTACGGACGCCCATTAGCAAAAACTGACGAGAGAATTTTTTACACTCTGGAAAAAGCAAAGGAACTTGGATTGGCCGATGGTCGTCATTTGAAGATGGCTCTCGACGTCCAGCGGCATCTAGAAGAAAAACATGGTTATGCTATGAATGTCGCGGCGGTCCATGCCGGACTGGCTGCTGATATGGGGTTAACCTGCCAAGAGTATCAATTGATTCTCAGCCCTGGTTTTGTTACCGGTATGGCGCCTTGCTATCAAGATGCGAGAGATAATCCAGAAGGTAGCTTTTTCCCTGTGCGCTGCAGCAGTGTCAAATATGGGGGCCCTGAAAAGAGAGATTGGTCTACGGATCAGGTGGCACCTTAGAATTGATACCTTAGTTCCGCTACGAACTGCCGGCCCGGCATTGGGAAGTCATTAGGGATTTCTGGTGCCGGGTCCGCATAAGGACTGGGATCTCTTACATCCTGATCAAACAAATTTTTCACCGCGACGGAAAATGCCCAGTCCGGCAATAGGTCAACGGCCCTTAGGTTGATATCGACGGTCGTGTAGTCATCCACCGGAGGGCGGGTATCATTTGCGGTTCTCTTTTGCTCGCCTACCCAGTTTACCTGGGTGACGAAGCGCCAGTGTGTTGTTACGTTCCAATCCAAGCGTGCATAAATTTGGTGATTTGGTGCTTCGCCTACATCATCATCACTTTGCTTATCGATTGATTTCTGGTACGCGTAGTTTGCTGAAAGCTTTACTTCGTCGAGGGGAGCGTAGGTTAGTTCGAACTCTCCACCATGCCCCTTTCTTTCTCCAGAGTTGCGATACTCTTGCGAAATTGGACCAGTGACCGGGACGGCAGTTATCAGGTCATCTATCTCATAGTAAAAGAGATTAACGCCGTATACGAATTGTGTATTTAACTGGTGGGTTAAACCGATTTCAAAGGTATCTATATTTTCCGCGTCCAAGTCACTGTTGCCTGCCGTTACAGGGTTATTCGCTACATAAAGCTCATTCAGTGATGGTGCTCGAAAAGCCCGTCCGTACAAAAATTTAGTAGTGATGGAATCGGTTGTTGCCCATATTAAAGCCGTTCGTGGGTTTATCGTGCTTCCAAAATCAGAGTAGTCGTCAAAACGGATACCACTAACCAGTTGCCAGTTTTGTGCAAACTGCCATTCGTCCTGAACAAAAACATAATAGCTAGTTCGGTCCTCTTCCGGCATCCAGACTTCACTTGGACTATCGGACACATCAACTACACTGCCACG
This sequence comes from Marinobacter sp. Hex_13, assembly GCF_001566815.1. Lineage (NCBI taxonomy): Bacteria > Pseudomonadati > Pseudomonadota > Gammaproteobacteria > Pseudomonadales > Marinobacteraceae > Marinobacter > Marinobacter sp. Hex_13. The sequence continues at coordinate 14,093 of NZ_LSMM01000035.1, read as the reverse complement.
TGGACTAAAATCTGAATTAAAGTTCTTGCTTTCCGTGACGTCGTAAAGATCAGCCCAAAGTGTACCTATACCTGTCTGTAGTCGATGGTTTTGAAGTCCACGATAAACTGCACTGAGATCTAGCCGCACCTGATGTTCTTTGTATCCCGGACTACCAATCAAACCATTGGGGAAAGCCCCGTCGAATGCACCAGGGGGGTAAAGTATGATGTTGTTCTCAGGCTCTTGAGTGATGTTGAAGTAAGAAACCCTGGCCTCCAAATCAAGGCCTTCGGTGAGATCGGCCCATCGATAGCTATAATCCGCATTCAACCTTCGCGACGAATACTCTCCTTCTGGGTCCAACGCTTGTGCAACTCCGGGACCCGTCTCGATGTTGCTCCGATCTTGTAAGCCAGCTCTAAAAGTCCATTGCTCGGCGCCCACTTCAAACCTGGCGTCGAGTCGGTCTACCCCTGTATTTACAGGGCCCGGCGCCAGGGAGGCAGACGTACCGAACGTTTCGTCGAAGTTCGTTTGAGCATCTCGTTCGATAATGTCATCCCAGCCGTCGGTTGTCTGATATTCCAGGACCATACTGACACCTAGTCCACCTACCCGATGACCTGTTTCAAGCCAGCCACCACGGGTATCGAAGCTTCCGAGTCTGCCACCTATTATTTGACCATCTATCGTTTCATGATTCTTGGTGGTGATATTGATAACACCGGAATACGCATCGGCACCATACAGAGCCGAGCCCGGCCCCCTAATCACTTCGATACGCTCGATCGCCTTAACAGGCATTCCCCCCCACGCATTACCACGATTTCCATACATCATAGTAGTGGCCGGTATTCCATTAACAAGAAGGAGCGCCTGCGGGTTGTTGCTGGAGGTAATGCCACGAAATACGTACTTCGGAGAAAAACCCTGATCAGAGTGATTCACATGGAGCCCAGGCACTGTTTCAAGTACCTGGTCCAAGTCCGTGGCGCCCATGGCTGCAATATCGTCCGCATTAATGACCGAAGTGATTGCAGCGGCCTTATCGAGAGGTGTTTCGGTTCCAGAGGCGATTGAGACAACACGAATTTGACCAAGCTCTTCCAAGGGAATGTCCCAAAGGGAATCATCCGCGGCAACAACGATGGAAGAGGTTGAATAGCAAAGAACGGCGGCTACCACCCTCGAAACCACCTTGGGGCGTAAAGCTCTGCTTAGGGGCGATAGACGTTCCTGCATGCGCAATCTCAGCACTTTGCTCTTAGCATTATTTGAAACGATTCAGTCAACGATTGCACTCCGAGACCTGCTACTGACAAACCTGGCGGTCACACTGCCAAGGATGGCACATTTCTTAGCCAAACAGCGATGAAAAATGCAAGCTGAATAGGAGTTTAGCTGCATTCATCGTATAAGCAAGTCTTAAACGGCATGGAACCTAACGATACGATCAAACTCGCATTACTCGGCAGGAGGAGGGGAGCAGGGCGCCGCCGTGGCGTCCCAGTTGACCAGTTTATCTTCCAGTATCTGCGCAGTTACTGGTGTGCTGTTCTCGGCGACCGCTTTCTCAATAATGGCTTGGTACCTCCCGTTGTTGCGCAACGTCGCTAATCCATCATTGAACGCCTGCCTGAGGCCGGCTGACTCCGCGTTAAACAGCACGTGGTAAAACGCCTTCCGGAGTGGTTTGGGATGAAACGTCAGTTGATAAGCCTGGGAAGTAAACTGGTTTCTTATCATCGCTTCACCCACAACGGGGTCCATGGGAAACAAATCAATGCGACCAAGGAGCAGCTTCTTGAAATTAGCCGCGTCAGAAGTGGTGACGTCAGCGTCGACGAGACCACTCTCAATAACATCACTGAGTGTTTCGCCGTAACTGTAATCCTGTGTCAGACCAACTTTCTTTCCTTTCAACTCTACAAGGGCTTCCCAGTCAAAAGCCTCGGCAGCGCGGTGATAGAAAACGTATTGATAGGGCAGTAAAGGAGAAGAGAACAGGAAGTCACGGCTTCTTGATTCGGTGCAAGACCAGATCGCCGAGGCCTGATATTTTCCCGATTTGGTCATTGCCAGCGCCCGCGACCAGGGAAGAAATGCAAACTCTACGTCGACACCTTCGCTTTCAAAGGATTCACGAATAATCTGGGAGACAAAACCGCCACCAGGTAGATCTTCGCTCAGGTACGGCGGCCAGTGCCCGGTGCTGATTTTGATGGTGTTCGCTCCAAGCAACGTCGGACTAAACGACATAAATATCAGAATCATTAGGTGCTGTAGGTACTGAAAGTACCGGCATCTCTTTTGGCCTTTCATTTGTCCAAAATCCCGAAATTCCTGCGTTGGAGGATCCACATTTTATACCGTCATCAAACCTCGCAAACATGACAAAGCCATGTTTCTCGCAACATTATGTAAACGACAACCTGCGAAGAACCGTCACCAAGTGTTATAGAAACGTTATGTTTGGGGAGGAACCAAAGCCGGCACCTTTTGCTCTGATCCATTAATACAGATGGCTAATCCGATGAGAGGTTCCCATGACAAAATGGTTTATTGCGTTGCTTTTCTTACTGCCGTCGTTTGCCAGCGCCGCAGAGTGGACTAGTGGAACGAGTAAAACCGACGTTGTTGAGCTGTTTACCTCAGAGGGATGCAGCAGCTGTCCTCCCGCTGATCGTTGGCTGAGCTCTTTGAAGAGCAGCCCTGAGCTGTTCAAAGAATTCGTTCCAATGGCGTTCCACGTTGACTACTGGGATTACATCGGCTGGAAAGACCCGTTCGCAAAAGCTGCTTACAGCGAACGCCAGCGGAATTATGTACGTGAAGGGCACGTTAGCCAGTCTTATACTCCGGGAATCGTTATCAACAACAAAGAATGGCGCCAATGGTTTCGAGGGCAACGAACCTGGACAGACGACACCAAACAGGTTGGGGTACTCAGGGCTAGCGCTAATGACAAACGCCGCTTTAAGGCGGAATTTGATGGCGAGAAGGCTGGCCAGTTGCATATAGCCATACTCGGTATGGGGTTAACAACATCCGTGAAAGCTGGAGAAAACCGCGGCCGGGAACTCACACACGATTTCGTGGTGTTGAAGTTAATAACAGTACCTGGAGAGAAAAGCTGGACCGTTACACTTCCAGAGTTCCCCGAAAAAGGGCAGAAACGAAATGCCATCGCGGCCTGGGTAACACCCAGCAATTCACAGACGATTCTGCAGGCAGTGGGTGGTTACGTCGATTAACGGCTAGCCGTAGTCGGTTTTTATCTTTCAGCCTGGTGATGGCTCTCTTTATAAAGCACACGAGCGAGATCTTCTGGCAAAGGCATTGGCGCAAACGGACTGACGTTCGCACGCCCGGTATTTCCAAGGGGAACCCATATGCGAGAAAACAACAATGCGGCGAACGTTCGAGTAAGCTGCCCAACGACTTCCCGCATGTCACGCGTACGCCAGCCGAGTTTGAGCATGCGAATGTGGGTCCTTGTGTGCGCCCAAGCATACTTCTGGCTCAGAATATGAGCTCGCTCAAGGTGGGCGAACGCCTTTGAAAAGTTACGCGACTCTTCAGCTTCGCACGCCGCGGTGAGTTCCACGTTATAAGCCTGTTTCAGTTCAGTTTTCATTTCAGAAATGCTCCCATTAAATCTGCGCCGTCAGTGGGTATCAAAAACCCTGTAGTAGCTGCAGAGTCAATGGTTTGAAGAAGGTGGCGTATGGGAAGAGAGGGGAATTTGACCGGGGCTGCTGTTTCTAACTTTAAAGAGCAACATACACCATTTAACATAATATACATTATGCGCAGTATGATAGAGTGTTAAGAAAGTAACATACACGCTGAGCCCAGACTCGACACTCCCGTACCCTATGCCACCACCTCAAGCACTGTCTTCCAGTTCAACACTGTCCATCTCTGGATTGGTCGGTTATTTGCAATCGCACACCGTTCCTGAATCAATTGTTTCTTTGTCTCTGATGACGACTGGGCTTTTGTGTTATGTCGTCGTGCTGTATCGCAATCTGTAAACAGGCCTAGAGCTAAATCGTTGGTGCATCGGGTGCGATTCGCTTTCCAGCAGGCCCAGCACTTCGGGCTTGAGCAGGTACTTGGGCATGGTGCCCAGGCTTTCAGCCGATAACCGCCCTCTTCCGATCCTTTCAGTATGGCGGCAAGCGCCGGTAAAACCACAAGAAACGGGGGCCGGTTGACGAACTAACGAACGCCGTCTGGAAGAAAAGGTTAGTAGGCGTCGTCCAGCTTTTCCTTTTGGGAAAACTTGCACCAAATCCTTGCCATCCTCCCGATAACCCCATAGCATCCAAAAGGTTGTAAAGGACTAAGGACAACACCGGACAAGGAAGAAGGAACAATGTCCTACCAGCTCTACGTGACGGGCGGCTATGGTTTTACCGAAGCCATCCTGCCGACGCTGCTGCACCCCTCAAATGCCGTGGATATTGCCCGGGACTATTTTACCCGTGGTTACCAGGGCCAGCATATCGACCTGCCTCCGGATGCAGATGTTTCCCATACCGGCAACCTGACCGACACACAGAAACAAACCCTGCTGGAGGACCTGCAAGAGGGGCGCCTGGTGCTGTCCAGCCGTTATGAGCCGGGCTTTGACCTGTTCACCGAAACCCAGGCCAACCCAGACACCCTGCGTAGCGACTTGCCGCCCACACTCCGGCAACGCCTCCAGCAACACTGGCCGGGCCGATCACGGGGCGGTGCCACCGCTGCCCGCTCTGACTCCCTGGCACCGGCCAATGAATCATCCGCTCCTTCACCAGAGCCCCCTGCGCCAGCAGCCCCCGTGCCGGGCGCCGGCCCTTACCGTGTCACCCTGGCCTATCGTTGGTTAGATGGAACCGGCGTGGCCGGTCTTCCCTTTACCCTGGCAACGGACGATGAGGAAATAACAGGCACGTTGGACCCAAACGGCGAAGCCCACATTGAGGGGCTTAACGGTCGGTTCGCCTTCGTCCGCCTGAGCTCGGACGCTTCTGACGACGAAGTGGGTCAGCAACGCCGGGCGATTCAGCATGCCCTGACAGAAGTACTGAAGCATGAACAACGAGAGGCCGATGCCCTGGAGCGGGAATACCAACAGATGCCTTGGCATCAGCGTATGGCCGTCAGCACCGGTGCTGCCTTCCAGGGGGGTGCGGACGCCGGTATTGGGCTCTTGCAGTTCGTTGACAGCATGGCAGACCTGGCTTCCCCCTCCCAGTCCCTGATGGACGGACTGAAGGCAGCCTGGATCGCCAGTGAGAACAGTTCAGACGCCTCCTGGTACGAGTCCTATCGGGCGAACTACAACGAGACCCGCCACAAACGCTGGGTCGAGGCCCTGGGCTTCAATCCCACGGACATCTCCCGTGAGGACGTGGCCGAAGCGTATGAGCTGACCAACCTGGTGATGGCAGACCCCATACTCCGGGAAAGCCTCAACGACTTTGTGGCCGAATACGCCAGTATCCAGCACCACACCGAGGTTACTTACTTAACCGGGGCCGTGGCCTTTGACCTGATATTGATGGCGGTGCTGGCCGTGGCAACCGGCGGTGCTGCCGCAGTGGGGGCAGCCGCAGGCAGGATTCGTCACGCGGGCCTGTTAGCGTCTTTGGGCAAGACCGTTAAGGCCTATTGTGCCGCCGTACGCAGACAGCGCCTGAGGTATCTCTGGCGGAGTACTGACCTAAAGAAGAAAAACCATCTGGAAGCCAGGGCCTCCAAGCGGGTTGAAGGTCAGGAGTTGAAGCCTGCCAAGAATGTTCCAAACAAGTTTGGTGAGGTGTACGCTAAGGCTCCAGCAGCTAAATTGGAAATCGATACAATCGCAGACGAAATCGCCGAAATGTTCGGTGGCCAAGTTGCAAAAGCACCAATCAAATCTCAAGATCGAGCTACCCAGAAAATCATGAATGATTACGATGGCGATGCGACGAAGATCAAAGACTTGGCGAGGAATACCATCATAGTCTCTCCAGAAAAAATGGACGCTGTAGCAGCGGAGTTAGCCAAGCGAGGTGCAAACGTCAAGGTAATAAATGGGACAACTGATCCATTAGGCTACAGTGGTGTTAATTCTACGATTAAAACCCAAGCTGGAATCTTTGGTGAGGTTCAAGTAAATACACCTGCGATGATCTACGCGAAGGAATCAGAGTCAGTGGCAAGGGTATTGCTCGGTGATGATTTATATACTTCCATTGCATCTAAATCCGGAATTCCTGGTGGTCAGGGCCACAAATTCTACGAGGAATGGCGGGTGCTGAGTCCAAGTAGTACTCAAGCGCAGTCAGTTTCTGAACAAAGCCAAGAGTACTATGAAGCGATAAGGAAAGCTAATGGCTATTAATAAAGGGAAGCTGTTTTCTGAAAAAGATGTGTACATAGATTATTCGTTTGAGGAAGTTATGTATCGCTGGGATCATAAAGCAGAGAAAATTCACGTTAAGTTTTATGGTGAAGATGAAAAGCCAGATCCTATCCCTCACGATAATCGCTTGTTTAATGAGGCCTTGTTGTCTGGCAAGGAAATTACTTATGAAGAGTATTTAGAAGGTAAAAGTGTTGAGTAAGCTAGATCAGGCAATAAGCGTTGCGACAAAGGCACACTTTGGACAAGTTGATAAATCTGGTCAGCCATATATTTTACATCCGCTTCGGTTGATGTTTCGGTTTGAAGCTGAAGTTGAAATGATAGTGGCAGTAATGCATGACGTAATTGAAGATAGTGACTTTACCTATGAAGATCTTAAAAACATTGGCTTTTCAAATGATGTGATGGAGGCGCTTGACTGTTTAACTAAGCGAGAGAATGAGGACTACGAGAGATTCATATTGCGAGCATCTAAAAATAGTTTGGCTAGGAAAATCAAAATAGAAGACATAAAAGATAATTTGGATTTAACTAGGCTCAATGATATCACTGAAAAAGACTTGCAAAGGGCTGAAAAGTACCATCGAGCTTTGAAGGCGTTAAGTACTTGATCAAGATGGAAACGTCAGGTTACATACTTTATGCCCGAATCCAAAACCTTAGAGACTGAAATAAGCATCAAAGAACCATTGAAAACGGTATTGAGAAAATATTGCCACATTGAGTGCTACGACCCTCAGTTGATAAGAGAAGCAATTAGCACTGGAAAGGGATTCCCGTACGACGTGAGCTTGTTTAAGACCCAGTTGCGGGAAGCAATCGACAATAGGCTTATCTCGCCGGAAGAATACGAAGAATTAACTGAAGAAGATTTCGATTCACAGGAAGATTTGCAAGCCTGGCTAGAGGAGTTTTGGTCAGAACTTCCATAAGCATGTTTGGAGAGCTGGAACTATTGGTTAGCTTTGTAGTGTAAAATTTTGTACCTACTCCCAGATACTCGTAAGCAGCCGCCGCCTTCATCACAAGATCTTCATCTCTGCAGATGAGGAGATGACAGAACGATGCTATCCCAGCGTGCGTCATGTCGCTTAATGATGCCCTGAATCGCCGCCCTTTGTGCATTTTTTAATCCCGATAATTGTAGTAGCCCCCATTTAAACCGGACACCTTGGTAGAAGCAAAGGCCTAAGCATAGACCTAGTGCAAAGGAGTGTCCAAGGTGGAGAAAATCGAAGTCATAACCGGAGTGCGGCGTCGTCGCCGGTATTCCGCGCAGGAGAAGGCATTCATGGTCGCCGAGTGTGAGCGGCCTGGTATGTCGGTATCACTTGTCGCACGACGTCATGGTATATCAGCAAGTCTGTTGTTCCGTTGGAAGAAGCTGATGAAAGACGGTGGCATGTCCGCGATTGAATCTGGTGATGAGGTTGTCAGTGCATCCGAGATGAAAGCCCTGAACAAGAAGGTCCGGGAGCTGGAGCGGATGTTGGGCCGCAAGACGATGGAAGCTGAAATACTCCGGGAAGCCCTGGAGGTGGCTCAGTCAAAAAAGTTGATCTCGCGCATGGTCGCCAGAAAGGCAGAAGTCCGAGATACAACAAGCAGGACGATGACCGGCATTTGCCGTTTATCCGAGAGCTGTGCGATGCCCGTGCTGCCAATGGCTATCGAAGGATCACTGCTCGGCTGAATCGGTTGCTGGCAGCAAACGACGAGCGAGTGAACCACAAGCGCGTGTATCGACTGATACCGCCCCTACCTTATTAGGTGATTAAATGTGCAAATTAGAAAGAATAAAGAAGGAACGAAAAGCGCTTGAAAGAATGCTGCTAAGTAAACAAGGTGATAGCGCTGCAAGTGAGGCTTATAAGGCACTGCGACCATATTTCGATAAGGTTGATAATATGAATAGCTACTATCCTATTGGTCGCATAAGGCTGGCCCGCTTGTTCTTGGAAAGCGACCTCAGCAATGATAAGGAGCTATTTTCATGTTATGGGAGATTTGCGAATCTTGTAGAGGGTGTGGAAGTGTATTCCTGAGAGAGTTTAGGTAATTACACTGACCTCCAGACCGTATCAGTTACGCTAAATTGAGTTCATACTGGGCGTTGAAAGCATTGGCATCAGGCAAGGCGTAATGCCAATGCACCCACAACTAAAGGTGGACAGATCCCATGAGTAAGAGTCAGGACAGAAAAAAAGACATTAAAAAGAAACCGCTTTTAACCCCCAAGGAAAAGAAAAAGGAGAAGAACGCAAAGAAAAATGAAACCGATGTACTGGGACATTGATTTCAGGAGCCGCTGAAAGCGCCTGGATCAGGGGCGCGATCAGGATGAGCAGCTAAGGTGCGACGCCCCGCCAACACCAAAGAGCTCCAGCGGCTTCAGCCTATAGTATTTTCTATCTACGGCCTCTGATTGCTCAGCGTACGGCTGCGTCATCACGTCCTGCAGTTCTCGCAGCAAAGCGTAATTACCCTCTGCCGCTTGCTGATAGGCGGGCACAACGAACCACTCTCTCAAGCTGTACTTCGGGTTAACGAGCTTCATCTTACTGGAAAGCTCCTCAGGCGTGCCAGGCTGAATCAGCGATTGCCAATTTGTGAGCCACGCTGACCAACGCTTGTCTAGCCCTTCGGGATCTGCAGCATAGGTCGAGCCTTTGTAGAAGCTTTTCTTAAGCGGCTCAATGTCATCTGGCAACGATGAGAGTTCCCGGAAGAACATGGTGTAATCAACAGGCGTCTGCATCATCAGTGTTGCCAGCTCGCGGAATAAAGCCGCGTCAAACGCGTCGAGTCCGAGTTTGGCCGCCCACATCGTCTCCATTTGCGCCTGCATCACCTTTGGGAAATCACTTTGAATGTCCTCCAGCTGCTGCAGACACTCTGGATGCCCTGCCAACAAAGGCCGAACCGCCGAACAGAACGAGTAGAAATTGCGTTCGGCTGCTGCTGGTTGGTTGAGGAACGCGAAGTGATTTCCCCCGCCCGTCCATGGCTGGTACTGCGGATCAAACACATCGCAGAACCCGAAGGGTCCATAGTCGAGCGTGAAGCCGCCCGCGGCACAGTTGTCGCTGTTGAAGTTACCCTGGCAGTAGCCAACACGGATCCAGTTGGCGACAAGCGAGGTCAGTCGTCTGCGGAACTCATGTGCGAGCGACACCACTTTTTCAGCTGTGGTCCGCGACCGATCGATAACGTCATCGTACTCGCGATCAATCAGGTGCAATACGATCCTCTCGAGCTCCTCCATCGCCTGCGGGTGTTCCTGCTTGCGGGCACGACGACTAAAGAGCTCCAGCTGCCCTACCCGAATGAACGAAGGTGCAACACGTGTCGAGATGGCCACTGGCTCGGATACAAGAATATCGGGATCTACCGAGCGTGAACCCTCCGAATACCAGGGGCGCCTGACTTTCTCGGTTGTCGACACGTACAGACTCAGAGACCGTGACGTGGGCACGCCCAGCGCGTGCATATGCTCTTGGGCCAGGAACTCCCGCACACTGGAACGCAGAACTGCCCGGCCGTCTGCGCCGCGGCAGTAGGGCGTGCGCCCTGCCCCTTTTAACTGCATTTCCCAGCGCTGCTTGTTGATGACAGCCTCGAGCACGGAAATCGCGCGGCCGTCGCCGTAGCCATTGCCAGTCTGGAACGGGCATTGTTGGTAGAATTCGGTGCCGTAGATGGAAAGTGCGTAGCCACACGCCCACCCCACGTTGCGCAGAGGCTCCGGAACATGCGACAAGTCGCCGGAGAACATACGGATGAAGTCGCTGGACTGCGCCATGCTGTCGGCGAAACCCAGTTCGTGAAACAGGTTTTTCCCATGGGCGACGTATTCGGGGTTTTCGATGGGCGTGGGGCTAACCGGAACATAGTGGCCCGAGAAGACTTGTCTTGGCGCGTGATCAGCTCCGTTTGCTTTACCCTCAGGGTCGCAGTTGAGCGTGTCCATGAGTGAATAGTCTGCCAGCGGTGCGAGATCGTCGAGGGTCGCGACCGTTGTAGGCATTTCCAAATGATGTCGCGTTAACATAATAGGGACTCCTCTTTATCTATCATACACTTCTAACTCACGGATACAGATTCAGGGACGACATTGAACCATGGGTAAACAGCGCTTTCGTTACTCTGCCAGCATTCTCAAACCCAGCCACCTGTTTGCAACAATTGGAGCCTTGCTGACGATTTTGCTTGGAAGCCTGCTGCTATTGGCACTGCCTAACCTCGGTGAACAGGATTTCAGCCAACTATACCTGGAAGAACACGGTAACGTGCCTTTCGAACTGCACCTAATTGCGTTGTGTTTGCTGCTGGGTTGCGTCGTGGCGTTTGTTAATCGCCGGGTCTGGCTGGAACTGGACAGCGAGAATCTGACGATTCACATCCCGCGGTTGACCGGCCTCGGGCTAATGGGATTTACCACCGGAGACCACCGCATTCCGTTAAATACTATTCGGAAAGTTGAGCTGACCGCCGTTACGGGATTCCGGAATATGGCTCAGGCACTTCAGCAGTCAAAACTCAGTCTCGTTACCGACAGGCGGACCTATCGTCTGCAACCCTACCATTTTTTGAGAGAGGGCCACCCGGATCACCGTATCGGCATGGGCAGCGCCTTTGGAAAGCCCAAGGCGAGATTGGAATCCATCATTACCGAGGCCCCTCTTGTCAAAGCTCTGTCCGGAATCACCGGCAACGTGGACTTTACGTCAACCCAAACTGATCGAACCGGGCCATTGGCCAACCATTTCAACTTATTGAAACACAAAGGCATGGTGCTGCAGCTAATTCTGCTGGCTGTGCTCGGCACCTATGCTCTCGTTGACTACGTACTGCTCACCAACTATCTCGTGATTGGTGACTTGCCACTTTGGCCATTCATTTCAACCGGGCTGCTGCTCGGTGTTTTGGGGGTTCAACTGGGGAAAGGTGCTCCCCGAGCAGAGCGCTTCGGCCTTGCTGCCCTGCTCTGTATCATCGCCTTCGCCGCTACCTATCCCGGTCTTCAGCGGTACGCGTTGGTGGTATCCCCCGAACCACTGACCGTTGCCTACGACAACACTAAAACCGGCTACTTTGAACATTCGCATTACCCTGCGATTGACCAACGGGAAAGCAGTATCCCTGAATATTGGCAGAGCCTTCCCTCAGAAGTGACTTACACCTTCTTCCTGCATGAATCGGAGCTGGGCTTTGTCCTGATTGATATGGCGGCCGTTTACGAGAAAAGCCGTGCTTTCTATCGGGAGGATGGCCGCTAACGACCTTGAAATCGCGTCTCAAACCATCACAGTCAGATAGTGAGGTAGCCATTTCCTTAACGAAGGAGAAACGCTATGAAGAGTATTAGCCGTGACGACCTCAAACAGATGAACGAAACCGAGCACGAAGATTTTGTGCTCATCAATGTCCTGCCGAGGGATGCCTTCAACCGAGAACATATCCGCACATCCATCAGTGTTCCTGTGGAGGAACCGTCCTTTTTGGAACAGGTCGAGGCAGTTACCGGCAGCAAAGATCGGAAAATCGTTGTCTACTGCGCGAACTTCGAATGTGATGCTTCTCCCAAGGCTGCCAAGAAGCTGGAAGACGCCGGCTTTACGGAAGTCTACGACTATGAAGGCGGCACCGAGGACTGGTTTAGCCGGAAACGTGCCGCTTGACCGGTTGTAGTAGTGGAGGATGAATCTCAAGGGCTGCTCAACAGGGGCAGCCTTTTTTATGACATACGCACATGCTTCGGCCTAATCCGACGGTGAGATTCGGATGTTGTCATACAGAAAATCCAGGAAAACCCGAACCCGGCCCGGCATCAAACGGCCCTGCCCCAGAAAAACCGCGTGGACTTCTTCTCGGTCTCCGGGGTTGTGCTCCTCCATAACCGGAACAAGTCTTCCCTGGCGGATGTCTTCATCAACCAGGAAACGGGTCAAACGTGCGAGGCCGACACCTTCCATGGCCATTTTGCGCATGGTTTCACCATCGCTGACTAGCAAATTCCCCTGTGGAGCGAGTTCAGTTTGCTCTCCATCGAAAGTCAGGGGCCAGGTTGCTGTATGCCTGGAAAAATTGAAACCCAGACGATTGTGGGTCCGCAATTCTTCCAGAGTGACCGGGACACCACGCCGTTCAAGGTATTCCGGTGCTCCCACTATCACCATTCGGGTTTCACCCAGCTTACGGGCTACCAAGTTGGAATTACCGAGAGGACCATTTCGGATAGCCACATCAGTATGCTCAGCCAGCAGGTTGACCACCTGATCCGTCAACGATAGCTCCAGTGTAATACCGGGGTACCGTGCCAGAAACTTCGTCACTATCGGTATCAAGAAACCGTGGCCGACAGGGAAACTGGCGGTAATCCTCAAGTGCCCGGTAGGCTCTACCGAACTGCTTGCTCCCTGTTCCGCCTCCTCCAGGTCACTAAGAATGTGGCGGCAACGTTCGTAGAACCATCGGCCCTCCGCCGTCAACTGCATTTGCCGAGTGGAGCGATGAATCAGCTTGGTTCCCAGCCTTTTCTCCAGGCGCGTGATTGCTTTGCTGGCGGCCGAGGGAGTCAGTCGGCAGACCCGTGCGGCCTTCGAAAAACTGCCCTGTTCTACCACAGTGCTGAAGATTTCCATTGCGGCCAGGCGATTTGTGGAGGATTGAGGCATGATGAATTCAATTCACAAATATTATGAAGATAGGATGTCTATATCATAAATATAAGTGCCTGTATCGTCGAGTTACTGATGAGATGAGAGGAGGATTCTATGGAATATCGGCAACTGGGCGCTTCTGGCTTGAAAGTGCCCGCATTGAGCTTTGGAGCAGGTACGTTTGGTGGACGGGGCCCTCTGTTTAGCGCCTGGGGCAAGATCGAGAGTAATGAGGCACGCCGCATGGTGGATATCTGCCTCGATGCTGGCGTCACCCTATTTGATACTGCGGATGTCTACTCAGACGGCGCCTCCGAAGAGGTGCTCGGGAAAGCTATACAGGGAAAACGACAGCAACTGATGATCTCCACCAAGACGACCTTACCCATGGGAGATGGTCCCCATGATGGCGGCTCGTCAAGAGAGCGATTGATCCGTTCATGTGAAGCGTCGCTACGGCGTCTGAACACGGACCATATCGACCTGTATTATTTGCATGCATATGACGCCCGTACCCCGGTGGAAGAAGTATTGAGCACGCTCGATATGCTGGTTAGACAAGGGAAGATCCGCTATGTGGGCGTCTCCAATTTCTCCGGCTGGCAGGTTATGAAATCTTTGTCAGTGGCTGATCGATATGGTTACCCCCGTTACATTACGAACCAAACCTATTATTCCCTTGTAGGCCGGGATTACGAATGGGAACTCATGCCCCTGGGGCAGGATCAGGGGCTGGGCGCTGCTGTCTGGAGCCCATTGGCCTGGGGACGCCTGACCGGAAAGATCCGCAGGGGGCAGCCGTGGCCGGCGAACAGCCGCTTGCATGAGACGGCACAGTTTGCGCCCCCGGTAGATGATGAACACCTGTACCGGGTTGTCGAAGTGATGGAGGACATCGCGGCGGAAACCCAAAAGACTGTGCCACAGATCGCCATAAATTGGCTGTTGTCAACAACGGTGAGTTTTGACCGCTTTTTATCAGTTTAGATTGTCCGGTTTTCATCAGTTTTCAGTGACCGCTTTTTGAGTGTCTGGGTCGTCAGATTCCT